>NZ_ANBZ01000095.1:0-299 GCF_000316965.1 Pseudomonas sp. 313 | reverse complement strand
GCGACGCGGTACCACTACGACTGCCGGGGGAAAGACGGAACCTAACTGGGGAATCGGTGCACAACGGGGAACGTGGCAATCCCGACCACTCGCCTAACCAGCAACATCGGAAGGCAGGCAATCCGCAAGGAAAGCTGATGGGTGTGGGGAATGGGAGGGTGCAAAAAGCGAATGGCTGTCTGTAATGGGCGGCATATCGATTGAAACATCATCGACAGGGGCAACCCTGGCTGACGTGCACCTGGTTTACGGGCGCATGATCTAGTGCTGATTTCCAGCGAAACGACCCTAGGGGTGAC
>NZ_ANBZ01000094.1:0-500 GCF_000316965.1 Pseudomonas sp. 313 | reverse complement strand
CTTTCGAAACGTTGTCCCCCACTACTAGGCAGATTCCTAGGCATTACTCACCCGTCCGCCGCTGAATTGAGGAGCAAGCTCTTCTCATCCGCTCGACTTGCATGTGTTAGGCCTGCCGCCAGCGTTCAATCTGAGCCATGATCAAACTCTTCAGTTAAGTAGACTGATCGGGTTTTGAGAAAACCCTAAACTTGGCTCAGCAATCGCAAAAAACTCATGAATTCACGAGTTACTTGTGTTGCTGATAATCTTGCGACATCAGACTTATCTCACAAGCACCCACACGAATTGCTTGATTCAACTTGTTAAAGAGCAGTGGTTGCGACCGTGTCGCTAACCGAGGCGCGCATTCTACGCTGTCCTCACATCCTGTCAAGCGTTGATTTGAACTTTTTCGTTTCAACTCAACCACTTGCGCTTGCCTGACCGGTCTAACCAATCTCGGCAGCGGGAGGCGAATCCTACAGCATCCTGAGACGCTGTCAACCCCCTCCGCTTCA
>NZ_ANBZ01000093.1:0-264 GCF_000316965.1 Pseudomonas sp. 313 | reverse complement strand
GCAGTTAACTCCGCCCAGGCCGTGGCCATGCCGTGCAGGCGCAGCTCCTTGAGTTCCGCCATCAAATCACGCATGACCGACCTCCTCGGCCTGGCCACGCAGGCGGTCGTAGCGCGCCGTGTTAGCGACGGGGGCTTCCTTGAGCGACAAGTGGGTTTCGACGCTGGGTGGTGGTTCGGATGCTGTCAGCCGTGCCACGACATTGAGGATGTGTTCGGCGCTCAGGCTGCCGCTCTCCAGTACCAGCTCAACGGCTACCAGCAC
>NZ_ANBZ01000092.1:0-420 GCF_000316965.1 Pseudomonas sp. 313 | reverse complement strand
AAGCTCGGCCCGAACATCGCCAGCAGGTGCCACTGTATTCCTAGGGCGGCGTTGTCCACCGAATGCCCGTGGTTGACCATCGCCACCGGCGCGGCCGTCATCACGAACGCCATCACCCCATAGGACACCACGCCCGCAGCCACGGCCAGCAGATAGCGCGGCATCGCCAAGAGCTGCAGCACCGTCCGACCGCTATCGGCGACTGCTTCGGCCTGGGTCTGGCTCGGCGTGCGCAGCATCAGCAGGATCGGCAAGGCGATCAGCGGCAGCAGCGCCTGGCTGAGGAAGCTGCCAACGTAGGGCGTGCCCGCTACCGCATCGCGCGTGAAGATCACCAACTGCGGCCCGATGATGGCGCCCGCGAGACCGCCCACCATGACCCAGGAAATGGCCTTGGCCTTAAGCGCGTCCTCGGCGGTG
>NZ_ANBZ01000091.1:0-132321 GCF_000316965.1 Pseudomonas sp. 313 | reverse complement strand
CCCCCAGCGCGATCCACGTGAGGCCTTGCTGCAGGGGCTGCGCGACCAGGGTTTTCCGGTGCTGGACCTGACCGACAACGAACTGGCCAAGCTGCACATCCGCCACACCGTGGGTGGCCATGCCATGCGGGTCGACCAGGAGCAGGTGTTCCGCTTCGAATTCCCCGAGCGACCCGGGGCGCTGTTCGATTTCCTTGAAAAGCTAGGCGGCCGCTGGAACATCAGCATGTTTCACTACCGTAACCATGGCGCGGCGGACGGGCGGGTATTCGCGGCGCTAGAGGCCAGTCATGCCGAACGACCGGAGCTGCTGGCGACGCTGGATGCCATCGGCTATCGCTATTGGGACGAGACCGAGAATCCGGCGTACCGGTTGTTTCTGGGCTAAGGTCTGGTGGTGTTGGGCTTCGCCGCGCTCAGCGCCAACCTACGGGGGCATCCGGGTAGGGTGGATAACGGCGCAGCCTTATCCACCGTTGGTACCGGAGCCCGTCAGTGGAAAACGCTGCGCGGCTTTCCGCGCTACGGTTGAGTACGCCTGATCGCGGCCATGGGCCGCTCCTACAGGTCCAGATGTCATTGTAGGAGCGGCCCATGGCCGCGATGAGCGAAATATCGGACTCCCGGAGCACCCGCATCGGCGGATCGCCAGGGGCGCGATGAGCCCATAAACCAACGCTGAACCAGACCGCCTCCTCTCCCTCTGGGAGAGGGCTGGGGTGAGGGAGGCCAAACGCCGCTAGTCCCGCCCGTTGGGCTTCGCTGCGCTCAGCGCCAACCTACGACGCCGGCTCCTCCACGCTGATATCTGTCAACCCATGCACTTCGGCTTGCCGCATGATGGCCGCGGCGGGGGCATCGGCAGGCGGCAGGGCCAGGCTGTTCTCGGCGTCGGCGCGCAGGTGTTCCAGCACGGCGAGGGCCGCTTCATGGGGCGCGAGCGTCGCCTGCGGATGGTCGAGATCGAGCTGGCGGGGTTCGCCGTCCTTGCGGTAGTGGACGCGAAAGTGGGGCATGGCGGCGGCCTCCAGGTAGGTCTCTAGACAGACCCACCCGGACGCGCCGCCGTTCCGACCTACTTGAGGATCACCAGCTTGCCCTTGAGGGCGACACCGGCCATGAGCGCGCCGGCGTGGCATTCGTAGCGGCTGGGATCGCTCCACTCGTTCTTCTTGTAGTAGCTGGTGATGTCGGTGACGGCATTGGCACCGGCGGCCTTGGCCGCTTCCTGCAGGCGGATCAGCGCCGATTGCAGCACCCAGCGGCAGGCGACCTCGTCGGTCTTGTTGAAGGCGTTGGTCTTCTGGTTGGTGGTGATGCTGGAATTGACCACCGTGGCCTTGCCCGGCACCGGGTTGCCGGCCAGATAGAACTTCACGCTACCGTCCAGGCGCTTGGCGGCCAGGGCTTCCTGGACCACCTCGGCGAAGGGCAGATGCAGGGTGGTGTCGCGGGCCTGGGCGATGCTGGGCAGCAGGGTGGTCAGGCTCAGGGTCAGTGCGAGGGTAGCGGCTAGGGTACGCATGGTGACTTCCTTGTGGTGGGGGGTGATTGTTTAACCCAGAATGCTCGCCCCGTCAGCCTGGGGACCGGCATTCTGCGATATCGCGCAGGCCGCGGAGCGCTACTCTGCGTCGGCAGCGGGGGCCGGCAGCTGCAGTCGCCGGCGGATGTCGGCGTCGAGCAGCTGGACCCATTTATTGTAGTTGCGATGAATGCGTTCGCCGTCGTAGTCGAGGCCGGCGCTGTCGCGGTAGCGGATCTGGTAGCCCTTGGTGCTGTAGGGGATGTCGACCCAGGCCTGGTGGCGATCGCGCACCACGATGCTGGCGACCACCAGGCCGGGGCTCTCCTGGCCGACGCTCCAGCCGCGGCGTTCGAGGGTATCGACGATGGCGCGGCGGACGTCGGCGGCGTTCTCCACCCGGTCGGCGGGAAAGACCTCCTGGGGCGTCACCAGGGGCGCGCGGGTGCAGGCCGCCAGGAACAGCAGAGCGGAGACGAGCAGCAGGCGACGCAACATGGGAATACCTCGGGAAATGGCCATCAGGACCAGCGGCGGAAGATCAGCGAGGTGTTCACCCCGCCAAAGGCGAAATTATTGTTCATCACATGATCGGTACGCAGGGTCCGCGGTCCGTCACGCAGATAGTCCAGCTCGCCACACTGGGGGTCCAGATCGTCGAGGTTGAGCGTCGGCACGAAACGCTCTTCGTTCATCATGGCGATGCTGAACCAGGACTCCAGGGCGCCACAGGCACCGAGGGTATGGCCCAGGTAGCTCTTCTGCGAGCTGATGGGCATGCGGGAACCGAACAGCGCCTGGGTGGCGCGGGTCTCGGCGATGTCGCCCTGTTCGGTGGCGGTGCCGTGGCCGTTGACGTAGCCGATGGCCTCCGGCGCCAGCCCGGCGTCTTCCAGGGCCAGCTCCATGGCGCGCTGCATGGTGGCCTGTTCAGGGCGGGTGGAGTGCTGGCCGTCGGCGTTGCTGCCGAAGCCGACGATCTCGGCGTGGATGTGCGCGCCGCGCGCCAGGGCGTGTTCCAGCTCTTCCAGCACCAGGATGCCGGCGCCTTCGCCGATCACCAGGCCGTCGCGTCCCTGGTCGTAGGGACGCGGCGAGGTGTGGGGCGCATCGTTGCGCAGGCTGGTGGCATAGAGGGTGTCGAAGACCATGGCCTCGCTGGGACAGAGTTCCTCGGCGCCGCCCGCCAGCATCAGCGGCAGGCGGCCGAACTTGATGGCCTCGTAGGCGTAGCCGATGCCCTGGCTGCCGCTGGTGCAGGCGCTGGAGGTGGGAATCAGCCGACCCTTGAGGCCAAAGAACAGGCTCAGGTTGGCGGCGGCGGTGTGCGGCATCATGCGCACATAGGTGTTGGCGTTGAGACCCACGGCGGCGTCGCTGAGCAGCATGTTGGCCAGCGCCTTGATGTCGTCGGTGCTGCCGGTGGAGGAACCACAGGCCACGCCCATGCGGCCGTCGGTGATGCTGGGATCGTTCAGCAGTCCGGCATCGGCCAGGGCGCGCTCGGCGGCGGCCACCGCCAGCTGGGAGACGCGGCCCATGCTGCGCAGTTGCTTGCGCGTCCAGTGGCTGGGCACCTGGAAGTCGACGATGGGTCCGCCCAGACGGGTGTTCATCTCGGTGTAGCGATCCCAGGCGTCCATGCGGCGGATGCCGCTGTGGCCGGCCAGGAAGTGGTCGCGGATGGTCGGCCAGTCACTGCCCAGGGCGGTGACGCCGGCCATCCCGGTGATCACGACGCGGCGCGCGCTCATCAGCACAGCCCTCCGTTGACCGCCAGCACCTGGCGGGTGATGTAGCCGGCCTCGGGGGCGAGCAGGAAGGCCACCGCATGGGCCACCTCCTCGGGGGTGCCCATGCGCCCGGCGGGGATCATCTCGAGAATCTTGTCCACCGACACGTGCTCGTCGAGGATCTCGGTGTCGATCAGCCCCGGGGCGACGCAGTTGACGGTGATCTTGCGCTTGGCCAGCTCCACCGCCAGGGCCTTGGCGGCGCCGATCAGCCCCGCCTTGGAGGCGCTGTAGTTGACCTGGCCGCGATTGCCGATCAGCCCGGAGACCGAGGTGATGCAGACGATACGCCCCGGCGCGCGGCGGCGGATCATCGGCATGACCACCGGGTGCAGGACATTGTAGAAGCCGTCGAGATTGGTGCGCAGGACCACGTCCCAGTCTTCCCCGGTCAGCGCCGGAAAGGCGCCGTCGCGGGTCAGGCCGGCGTTGCAGACCACACCATAGTAGCCGCCGTGGGCTTCGGTATCGGCCTCGAGGATGGCCGCGCAGGCGGCGCGGTCGCCGACGTCGAATTGCAGCACCCGGGCCGTGCGGCCCAGGGCCTCGACCTCGGTGCGGACGGCCTCGGCTTCTTCGCGCCGGCTGCGGCAGTGCAGCACCAGGTCGTGCCCGGCGGCAGCCAGGCGCAGGGCGATGGCGCGGCCCAGGCCGCGGCTGGAACCGGTCACCAGGACCGGGGCGGGGGCAACGCTCATGGCGCGGGCTCCTCTAGATACAGATCCGCCCGGGGCGGACGATAGACGTTCAGGCGGGCGCTGGCCTGGCAGCCAGGACCCTGCAGATGGCAGTCGAAGATGGCCATGCCATCGTCGTTCTGCAGTGCCGGCTGGGCGTGGATGCGCAACTCACCGCCGGCGGGAAAGGCCGCCACGTCGCAGGCGAACTGGCGGGTGCCGAGCAGGAAACCCAGCGCCGGGGCCTCGCCGCGGCGGCGTGCCTGGCAGCCGGCGAAGGCGGCCACGCTCTGAGCCATCAGCTCCACGCCGATCCAGGCCGGCAGGGCGCCGTCGGCGTCGGTGAGGAGGCCGGGGCGCACCACCAGGCGGGTCTCGATGCCGCTCTCGTCACAGGCGAGGATCTCCTCGATCAGCAGCATGTCGCCGGCGTGGGGCACCAGCTCGGCGAGGGGCCAGGGGATCATGGCGTGGCTCCGAGGATGAG
Source organism: Pseudomonas sp. 313 (assembly GCF_000316965.1). Taxonomy (NCBI): domain Bacteria; kingdom Pseudomonadati; phylum Pseudomonadota; class Gammaproteobacteria; order Pseudomonadales; family Pseudomonadaceae; genus Pseudomonas; species Pseudomonas sp. 313. The sequence continues at coordinate 127,839 of NZ_ANBZ01000091.1, read as the reverse complement.
GCTGACGTTGCTGCCGCCAAAGGCGAAGCTGTTGCTCATGGCATGGCGGCGGCCATCCAGGCGACTGTCGGCGTGGGCCAGCGCCAGGCGTGGCAGGGCCGGATCGGCCTGGCCGTCCCAGCGCTGCGGCGGCAACTGGCCGGCGGGATTGAGCCGCGGGTCCAGGGTCAGCCAGGCGAAGGCGGCTTCCAGGGCGCCGGCGGCGCCGAGGGTATGGCCGGTCAGCGGCTTGGTCGAGGAGCAGGGCACCCCGGCCGGGAACACCTCATGGGTGGCGTGGCTTTCCATGGCGTCGTTGTGTGGCGTGGCGGTGCCGTGCAGGTTGAGATAGCCGATGTCGCCCGGCTGCAGGCCGCTGGCGCGCAGCGCCGCCTGCATGGCCTGGACGGCGCCGCGGCCGCTGGGGTCGGGGGCGGAGATATGATGGGCATCGGAACTGGCGCCGCCGCCGAGCAGGGCGATGGGAGCGGGCTCGCGGGTCAGCAGGAACAGCGCCGCGCCCTCGCCGATGTTGATGCCGCAGCGATTGACCGAGAAGGGATTGCACAGGCGTTCGCTGACCGCTTCCAGGGCAGCGAAGCCGTTCAGGGTCAGGCCGCAGAGGCTGTCGACGCCCCCGCAGAGCACGGCATCGCAATGTCCCTGGACCAGCAGCCGACGGGCGCTGAGCAGGGCGCGGGCGCTGCTGGTGCAGGCGGTGGAAAGGCCGTAGCAGGGGCCGCTCAGGCCCAGGTAGCGAGCGAGGAAATCCGCCGGCGCCACCAGCTCCTGCTGGGCGTACTGATAACCCTCGGGCAGCTGGCCGCTGCGCTGGTGCACGGCGATGCCCAGGCTGGCCTCGTGGATGCCGGAGGTACTGGTGCCCAGCACCACGCCGATGCGCGCGGGGCCATGGCGCTCGATGGCCTGGCGCACCTGGGGCTCGATCTCGGCCAGGGCCGCCAGCAGGAGCTGGTTATTGCGACTGAAATAGGGCGTCCAGGCCGCTGGCCAGGCCGGCAGCGGGGCGGTGACGGTGCCCACCGGTGGCTGGCGCTCGGGAATCCAGCCCGGGGTGGGCTGCATGCCCGCCGTGTCACCGGCGAACAGACCGCGCGCCACCTCGGCCTTGCCCTGACCCAGGGCGCAGAGCAGGCCCAGGGCGTTCAGGTAGGCGCTCAAGGCGCGGACTCCGGCAGCAGGGTCAGGCGATAGCGCGACCCGTCCGGCGCCTGAAGCTCCAGGCGGTCGGCAGCGGGATAGCGCACCTGCCAGTCCTTGAGGCTGCGGCTGCCGTCGCCGGCCTGTTGCCAGTCGCCCGCGGCATAGGCCTGCGGCAGTTGGTCGGCCGGGGTCAGGGCGAACAGCAGTACGCTGAAGAAGGTGCGCGCCCGGGGATTGGGCGGCAACAGGCCGTCGGCGTGCCAGGCGCCGTCGAGCAGGCGCTGGCGCGCCTGGGGCACACCCAGCGGATCGAACAGGGAAAAGCGTAGGGCTTGGCCTTCCGGCTGGATGGCCAGCAGCAGGGCGTCGCTGCCCTCGGCGGTCTGGCGCTCCACCTGATAGACGAGCGTGTGCGCCAGCGGGGGCGGACTGCTGGGCAGTGGCGGTTGGCTGGCGCAGGCGGCGAGCAGTAGCAGGCAGGCCAGCGCGAAGACGAGCGGACGGGGCAGGGTCATGCAGGGTGGGCCGAATTCAGCTGGCAGAGCTCGACGAGCAGGCGCAGGCGCCGCTTGGGCTCCTTGACGAAGGGGTTGCGAAGGTCCCAGGCGTAGCCGGCGAGAATGGCGCAGATCATGCGGCGGATCTCGGGGTCGGCGTTCTCGAAATAGATGACGTCCTGGAAGCTGCCATCGTACCAGCCCTCCACATAGGCACGGAACGTATCGACGCCCGCCTTGAGCGGTCGGGCGAATTCGCCCTCCCAGTCCACCACCTCGCCACGCAGCTGGCGATCCACCAGCGGCGCAGCCAGGCTGGCCGAACGCAGGGCGATGGTGACGCCCGAGGAAAACACCGGATCGAGAAACTCGGCGGCGTTGCCCAGCAGGGCGAAGCCGGGGCCGTGCAGGCGCTTGACGTTGGCCGCATAGCCGCCCAGCTCGCGCACCGGGGTATCCCAGACCGCATTGTGCAGCACCCGGGCCAGGCTCGGGGTCTCGGCCACCCAGTCGCGCAGACAGGTGGCGAGATCGGGGGCGCGTCCGGCATAGCGCTCGGCGGCGGCGACCACCCCGATCGAGGTGCGGCCGTCGCTGAAGGGAATGGTCCAGAACCAGACGTCCCGCAGGGTCGGATGGGTGGTGATGAGGATGCGCTGGCGGTCGAAGCCGGGATCGTCGATGCGATCCTCGACATGGGTGAAGAGGGCGCGACGCACCGGGAAGTCCGACGGGGCCTCCAGGTCCAGCAGGCGTGGCAGCACCCGCCCGTAGCCACTGGCGTCGAGCAGGAAGTCGGTGGTCAGCGCATAGGCCTGGCCGTCGTCGCCCAGCACCTCGATCCGGGTTCTTTCACCGCCTTCGCCCAGGGTCACTGCGGTCACCCGCTGGCCATAGCGGATCGCCACGCCCTGGCGCGCGGCGTCGTCGGCGAGGATCTTGTCGAAGGGGCCGCGCTGGACCTGGAAGGTGCTGCGCCCGCCGCTGTAGGTGTCGCGAAAGTCGAAGTCGGTGTAGCGCTCGCCCCAGGCGAAGGCGGCGCCGACCTTGGTCTGGAAACCGGCGGCCTCGACCGCCGGCAGCATCCCGGCTTCCTCGACGAAGTCCAGGCTGTGGGAGAGCAGGCTCTCGCCGATGGAAAAGCGCGGGAAGTGCTGGGCTTCCAGCACCAGTACCGGATGGCCGCGACGCTTGAGCAGGGCGGCGACTACGGCGCCGGCCGGGCCGGCACCGATGACGACCAGGGGGTGATGTTCAACCATGACGAAGGTCCTTTTCGTGGGAGACGGGGGGCGAGGCCCAGGGCGCCAGCAGGAAGCTGAATACCAGCCCCAGGCTGATGGCCAGGCCGAAGTTGGCGATGGCCGGGGTGCTGCTGAGCATCAGCAGACCAAACGACAGCCAGCTGCCGACGCCGGACAGCAGGCCGCCGAGCAGACTGACCGCCGCGCCGCCGATGGCCTCGTGCATGAGGATGGCGTAGTCCACGCCGATGGCGGTGATGAGCAGCAGGGCGAAGAGGCTGAACAGGGTCAGCGGCTGACCCAGCCACCCCAGGCAGGCCAGGGCCGCGAGGGCCGCCAGCAGCGGCAGGCAGACGATACGCAGCGCCGCGCGGCGACCGAAAGCCCAGAGCAGCAGCAGGAAGATGGCGCCCGAGGCCAGTAGCTTGAGCTCCACCGCCAGGCGCTGGGTATGGAGGAACAGCCCGCGTAGTTCGCCGAGGCGATCCACCAGCTGCACGCCAGGCAAGCCCTCGGCCACCGTCTGCAGGACCTGGGCGTTGCCCAGCCCTTGCAGGCTGACCAGGCCGGCCGCGCCGCCATCGGCCGTGCGGCCCAGCCAGAGCGGTCGCCAGGGCTCGCCCAGCGGGCCGGCCAGGGCCTGGTCGAGACTCAGGTCGGGTAGTTGATGCAGTTGCCTCAGTTCGGCGTCCAGCGCCTCGGCCGGAATGCCTACCGCCAGCAGGGGTTGCAGGCGCTCGCCCCAACCGGCCAGGGCCTGGCGCAGTTCGGCCTGGGCCGCGGCGGGGGCGACCAGGCCGCTAAGGGCGCGATAGCCCTGCAGCTGACCCTGACTGACCAGGCTATCCAAGCGCTGACCCAGGGCGGCCTGGCGGTGCAGCACCTCATCGGCATCCGTCCCGCGCACCAGGAAGAACTGGCTGGTGGGTTGGAGCCCGGTAAGGCGGGCGATGGCCTGGGCTTCGCGGGTCAGCGCCGGGTCCTGGCCAAGCCAGAGGCGCAGGTCGTTCTGCAGGTGCAGTTGCCAGACGCCCGCGCCGCAAAAGGCCAGCAGCGCCAGCAGCAGCGGCAGGCTGCCGGTGCGCGCCAGCAGGCGCAGTCGCAGGTCGAGCAGGCGCTGCATCAGCCGCAGGGGCGCGGCGGGCGGTGCCAGGTCCAGGCGCTGCCACCAGGCCGGCAAGAGGCAGACGGTGGTGAGGTAGGCGCCGATCAGGCCGGCGGCGGAGAACACCGCCACCTGGGTCAGCGCCGGAAAGGGCGTGCAGGCCAGCGCCAGGTAGCCCAGCAGATTGGTCGCCAGGCTCAGGGACAATCCCGGCAGGGTCTGGCGCAGGATGGCCGTGGCATTCCAGGGGCCACCCTTCCAGCTCTTGCTGAGGTAGTGCAGCGGGTAGTCGGCGGCCACCCCGGTCAGGCTGGCGCCAAGGATCAGGGTGAGGGCGTTGATCTGGCCGAACAGCAGCACGCAGGCGGCGCTGCCGGCCAGGAGCGCCACGCCCACCGCCAGCAGGCTGAGCAGCACCCGCCAGCGGCGGAACAGCCCTAGCAGCAGGGCCAGGGTGCCAAGGGTGGCCAATCCGCCGATCAGCGACATCTCGCGGCTGGCGGTGGCCTGGCCGGCGGCGGCGTATCTCAGTCCGCTGGCGGCGAGTAGCTGACCGCCATCCGCGACCACCTCACGGCGGGCGGCCTCGATCAGGGCTTCTATCCGTGGCGGAGCGTCGAAGTCGAAGGCATCGGCGCGGGTACGGGCGCGGATCAGGGCCCAGGTCAGACCGTCGCCCTGGGTCAGCAGCAAGCCGCTGCCGGTGTCGAATTGCACCTTGCTGGCCGGGGTGAGCTGGCGCTGCACCAGCAGGCCGAGGCCGAACCAGTCCTGCTCCAGGGGCAGGGCGCCGGCGCCAGCGAAGGGATCGAAGAGCGCCGCGGCACGGGCCTGCAGATAGCTGTCGGGCGTCTTGAGCAGTTCGTCGCGCGCCGGCCCCGGTGTCAGCGCCAGGCGACTGGCCAGGAGTTGCTGGCGCAGGCCGGGCAGATCCGGCGTCAGCTGCCATTGCACCTTTTCGAACAGCGGCTCATGGGACCAGGCCTGACCCAGGCGCTCGGCCAGGGCGGCCACCCGCTCGCGCTGGGGATGACCGACCAGCAGCAGGACCTCGCGATTGAGCGGCTCGGCCATGCGCGCCTCGGCCTGCTGGGTAAGGGCATCGCCGGCGCCCTGGGGCAGGAGCGCCAGCAGATCGGCGGCCACCGGCGAACCCTGCCGCCACTGCCAGGCGCTGAGCGCCAGCAGGGCGAAAAGGAACAGCAGGAAGGGGCGCTGCAGCCGGGTCACTGGAAGACCGTGCGCTGCTCGGCGCTCAGGGTGTCGCTAGGCTGGCCGTCCAGCCTGAGCAGGCTGCGGTCGCCCTGGGTCTCGCGGATCTCCACCTGTTCGACCAGGGCACCGCCCTGGATGAGGATGCCGTCGAACACCTGCTTGAGCAGCGCGCCGCGCGGCGTCAGGCGCAGCTGCCAGTGGTTGGCGTCGCCGGTCAGGGCCAGCTCGAAGTCGCGTTCCAGGCCGCTGCGATCACCGCCGAGCACCGCCAGGAACAGCGCGCTCTGGCGCGCGGCCAGGTCGCTGCCGGGCAGGGGCGTCCAGCCCGTCGGCGTCTGCTTGGCGATGGCGCCGGGGGTGATGCGATAGGTCTGCGCCAGCGGCTTTTCCAGCCGCCAGAGCAGGCCCAGGCCGCGGGCCAGGGTGAAGTGGCCGCTGCTGGTGAGCGGTTGCGGCAGGGCGCGCAGATAGCGCTGCTGGACGAAGTTGCCCTCGACCGCCGCGGGGCGCGCCAGCTGGGCGGCCAGGTCGTCGAGATCGAAGGCCTGGGCCAGGGGCGCGGCCAGGATGAATAGCAGAGCGATCAGCGTGCGCATGCCAGGGCCCTCTCCACGGCGTCGATGAAGACCTTGGGCGAGGCCAGCTGCATCTCACGGCTGGCCAGGTCCACGGCGACCTGCACGGTGCTGGCGCGGGTCAGGCGCTCGCCGGTGGCGGCATCGCTGATCAGGTAGTTGAGCTTGAGGCGGTTCTCCCACTCCACCAGATCGGCCTTTACCCGCACGCGCTGCTGAAACAGCAGGGGGCGGATGTAGCGGATCTGCAGGTCGATCACCGGCCAGCCATAGCCGGAGTCACGCATCTGCAGGTAATTGTGGTCAAGGCGGTCGAGTAGGGCGCAACGCGCCACCTCCAGGTACTTCACATAATGGCCGTGCCAGGCGATTTCCATCATGTCGACGTCGAAGAAGGGGATCTGCATCTCCACCTCGACCTGCAGGGCACCGGTCTTACGCATAGAGCCTCCAGTGGCGGGCGCGAATCAGGGTCAGGGTCTGGCGCAGTTCGGCTTCCAGGGCACGGTCTTCGATCAGCGGCGGGAAGGTCTCACCCAGCGCGCGGTGCATAACGGCCAGGGGTGCGGGCGGTTGTACGCCCTGCTCCCACCTGAGCCAGACGCCCTGCTGGGCGGCCAGTAGGGTGGCGGCGGCCACCTGCTCGGTGAGCTCCAGTACGCGCAGGGCGTCGCGGGCGGCGATGGTGCCCATGCTGACTTTGTCCTGGTTGTGGCATTCGGTGGAACGGGAGAAGACGCTGGCCGGCAGGGTGCCCTTGAGCGCCTCGGCGGTCCAGGCGCTGGCGCCGATCTGCACCGCCTTGAAGCCGTGGTTGAGCATGGCCCGCGCGGCCGGCGCGCCGGAGAGATTGCCCGGCAGGCCATGGTTGTAGCGCGCATCCACCAAAAGGGCGAGCTGGCGGTCGAGCAGGTCGGCGACGTTGGCCACCAGGGTCTTGAGACTGTCCATGGCGCAGGCGATATGGCCGCCATAGAAGTGGCCGCCATGCAGCACCCGCTCGTCTTCGGCGTCGATCAGCGGATTGTCGTTGGCGCTGTTGAGTTCGGTCTCGATGAACTGGCGCAGCCAGGGCAGGCTGTCGGCCAGCACGCCCAGCACATGGGGCGCGCAGCGCAGCGAATATCTGTCCTGCAACCGGTGCAGGGGCGCCGCCGGACCCTCGGCGGCGAGATCCGCGCGCAGCCAGGCGGCCACCTGGCCCTGGCCCGGATGGGGCTTGGCGGCGAACAGGCGTTGGTCGAAGTGCTCGGGGTTGCCGGCCAGGGCCACCACGTTGAGCGCGGTGATGCGCGTCGCCAGGCGCAGCAGGTACTCGGCGCGGGCGAAGGCCAGGCAGGCCAGGCCGGTCATCACCGCGGTGCCGTTCATCAGTGCCAGGGCTTCCTTGGGTCTGAGCACCAGCGGCGTCCAGCCCAGCTCGGCATGGACGTCCGCCGCTTCCCGTAGCTCATTGCGCCAGAGCACCTGGCGCTCGCCGCAGAGGGCGGCAGCGACGTAGGACAGCGGGGTGAGATCGCCACTGGCGCCCACCGAGCCCTCCTCGGGGATCAGCGGCAGGATGTCTTCGCGCAAGAAGGCGGTGAGGCGTTCGAGCAGCTCGACGCGCACCCCGGAGATGCCCTGGCACAGCGACTGCAGCCGCGCTGCCAGTACCGCGCGGGTCGCCGCCGCATCCAGATGGCGACCCAGGCCGCAGCCGTGGAAGGTATAGAGCTGACGCGGCAGCGCCTCGACCTGGGCCAGGGGCACGGCGACCACGCAGGAGTCGCCATAGCCGGTGGTGATGCCGTAGACCGAGCCCTCGCGGGCCAGCAGCGAATCGACGAAGCGGGCACCGCGGGCGATGCCGTCGCGAAAGTCGGCGTCGTCCTGCAATTCGGCCTGGGCCCGGCCCTCGGCCAGGGCGACCAGGTCTTCGATGGCGAGGGCGTGGCTACCAAAGCGAACACTAGCGTTCATCGCGACTCCAGAAGGGGTAGAAGTTGAACCACTGCCGCGGCGCCTTGAGGCAATGGGCGGCGAGGCGCTCGGCATAGGCCTGGGCCAGGCCCTGGATGCCGGCAGCGCGCTCCTGGCGACGCCAGGCCGGGGCCGGGGCGAAATCTTCCAGGTAGAGGTGGTAGCCGTCGGCTTCGCGCAGGCAGAACAGCAGATTGGTCGGGCAGCGCAGCAGGTGCGCCAGCAGCCAGGGGCCCTGAGGGAAGGGCGCCGGGGCGCCGAGGAAGTCCACCTCGACGGTCCGGCCGCCATGCAGCGGCACCCGGTCACCGGCGATGGCCAGCCACTCGCCGCGCTCCAGGCGTTCGCTGAGCTGCAGCATCACCGCCGGGTCCAGCTCGCTGACCTGGATCAGCCGCAGATCGCTGGCGCCGGCCTCTTCCAGTAGACGATTGAAGGCCTCGGCATGGCGGGTGTGCACCAGCACATTGAGGCGCACCCGGCGCCCCAGCTGGGCCAGGGCGCGACAGACTTCGAGGTTGCCCAGGTGGGCAGTGACCAGGATCTCGCCGCGCGGGGCGTGCATGCGGCTGTGCACCTGATCCGGGTCGTGCAGTTGCACCTGATCCAGGCCGAGACGGCCGTTCCAGGCGTCGAGCTTGTCCAGCAAGGCTTCGGCGAAGGCCATGAACTGGGCATAGCCGCTGCGCCAGCTGGGCTGCAGGTCGGGACGATTGCTCCAGCGGGCCAGGCGCTGCTGGTAGTCGCGGATGCCGCGGCGGGCGCGGGCGCCGAACAGGAAGAAGTACAGCACGATCAGCCGCAGCAGCGGAGCGATGGCGCGGCGGCCCAGGTGCCGCGCCAGCCAGGCGGTGAGGCGCATCAGCACCGGGCTGCCACGCTCGCGCTGCTGCGCCCAGTGGCCGCTCACGCGCGCACCCGACGCCAGAGCAGGCGCGGCGCGCGCAGCAGCATGCCGAAGAACAGCCGGGTGTGCATGCGCGAGATCAGCACGTTGTCCTGCCAGAGGCGAAAGTGCGAGCGGCCATCCAGCGGATAGTGCACCCGGGTCGGCCGCCAGCGCATGGGCTGCTCGCGCCAGGCCAGGCGCACCAGGATCTCCGGATCGAAATCCATGCGCTTGCCCAGGCCGCCGGCGCGGATCACCGCCAGGGTCGGCGCCAGCGGGTAGACGCGGAAGCCGCACATGCTGTCGCGGATCGCCAGGGACAGGCTGTTGATCCACACCCAGACATGGGTGAGGTAGCGGGCATAGAGCCGGCCCCTGGGCACCGAGTCGTCGAACTGCGGATAGCCGCAGATCAGCGCCTCGGGATAGGCCTGGGCCTCGGCGAGAAAGGCGGCCACGTCGGCCAGGTCGTGCTGGCCGTCGGCATCCACCTGCAGGGCATGAGTGAAGCCCAGGCGCTGCGCCTCGGCGAGTCCGGCCATCACCGCGCCGCCCTTGCCCTGGTTGACCGGCAGGCGCAGCAGATGGACGTCGGGTTGGGTCGCCAGCTCGTCCATCACCTGGGCGCAGGCGGGGCTGGAGGCATCGTCCACCAGCACGCAGGGCAGGGCGCGCTGGCGCAGCGCCTGGACCACCAGCGGCAGGGCGTGCTCATGATCGAACACCGGGATCACCGCGCAGGCACGAAAGCTCATGGCTGCGCCTCCTTGAGCAGGATGCGCCCGGAGGAGCAGGCCGCGGTGCCCTGGCGAAAGGCGAAGTGCAGCTTGCTGCGGGTGGCGTCGAAGTGGAAGGTCAGGGTCACCCGATCGCCGGGGCGCAGCAACTGCTGGAACTTGAGCACCTCCATGCCGGCGAAGTCTGCGGGCAGCTCCAGGTGCTGACGGGCCAGGCGCTGGGCCCAACCGACCTGCACCACCCCGGGCACCACCGGCGCCGTGGGAAAGTGACCGGAAAAGAACGCCAGGTCCGGGGCGACTTCCAGCTCCAGGCGCCAGCCGTCTGCGGTCTGCTCGACGCCGAGCGGCTCGATCTCTACCGGCCGTGGCTGGGCCAGCAGGCGCTCCACCTCGGCCTGGGCCAGCTTGCCCTGGGTGCTGTAGGGCAGCGCCAGCAGCAGGCGCCAGCGGCGCGGCAGGGCGATGGCCTCGCAATGGCCGACCAGGTGTTCGCGCAGCTCGGCCACCAGGGCGCGGCGACCGCCATTGCGCAACTGGTGCAGGCCGTGTTCGCTCAGGGCGACCAGGGCGCCGAGCAGGGCGCGACCCTGTTGCACCACGCCCAGGCGGACGTCGGCGACGGCGGGATGGTCGAGCAGGCGCGCTTCCAGCGCTGGCAGGGCGATGCGCTTCTCTTCCAGTTTGACGATGCGATCCAGACGCCCGAGCAGCTCGAAGCGACCGTCTCCCAGCAGGCTCACACCGTCCATGGTCTGCTCGCGCACGCCCTCGGGCAGGTAGGGTGAGGTCAGCCAGAGGGCGCCGTCAGCGTCTTGGCCCAGGGTGAGGTCGACGAAGGCCTGCCAGGGCTGCGGGCCCTGGCGCCAGGCGATGCCGCCGGTCTCGGAGCTGCCATAGACCTCGGTAGGGTACTGGCCGAAGCGCGCCTGGCAGGCCGTGGCCGCCGCCTCCGGCAGCACGCCGCCAGAGGAAAACACCCGCACCACCTGACCGAGGATGGCGTCATCGAGGTTCTCGCCCAGGCGCTTGAGCAGCGCCGGGCTGCTGATCCACACCGCACGGCGACCCTCGCGTAGCAGGGCGGCGGTCTCCCGCTGCAGCTCCTCGGTGAAGGGCAGCGCCTGGCGGGCGAAGGGGCGACCGCTGCAGAGCGGCCAGAGCACGCGGAACAGCAGGCCATAGATGTGCTGGGTGGAGACGCTGCCAAGGATGGTCGCTTCGCCAACAGAGCCACCCCACAGCCGCTCCAGGGCGGCTACCTCGTTGGCCAGCTGGAACAGTTGCTTGGCGATCAATTTGGGCTCGCCACTGGAGCCCGAGGTGCTCAGGGTCAGCAGCGGTGCCTGGAGGTCGAGCGCGGCGGGCGCCAGAGGCTCGGCGGCCGTCCAGCCGGCAAGATCGTCGAGCCAGGCATCGAGCGTAGGCATCAGCCGAGCACGGGTGGCGGGCTGGGCGTCGGCCGGCAGGATCACCTCGATGCCGGCGCGCCAGGCGCCGAGCAGGGCGCAGGCCAGGTCCTCGGCATCGTCCAGGTACAGCGCCAGGCGCCTGAGGCCAGCGGTCTGGATGGCCGCTGCCAGGCTCAGGGCGCGCTGCTTGAGGGCCGCATCCAGCGGGCTCGCGGCGCCCAGCAGCTCGGCGAGAGGGGTGAACGTCATGGCAGCCTCCGCACGCGCTGGCGGACCAGCCATTCACCGGCGAACAGCAGGCCCATCAGGCCATAGGCGATCACCCCGGTATAAAGCGTCCACCAGGCCAGCGGCGCCCAGAGCGCCAGGGCAGCGGCGGTGAGCGCATTGAACAGAAAGAACAGGCACCAGACCTGGGTCACCCGGCGGGTATAGCGCACCGCACGGGGTGGCAGCTCGGGTTCGCGCAGCCGCGCCAGGCGTTCGATCAGCGGCTGGCCGCGCAGCAGGCTCAGGCCGAACACCGCCAGCAGGAAGAGGCTGAGCAGCACCGGATACCAGCGCAAGAGCACGGCGGCGTCGCTCAGGGCCAGCAGCAGGCAGAAGCCCAGGGCGACCAGGCCGGTGCCGCGCTGCAGGCCGTTGAGGCCGGGTTGCAGCAGGCGCAGGCCCCAGAGCACACCGAGACCGACCGCGAACAGCCGCGGCGACAGGTGCTGCAGGCCGAAGTACACGGCGAAGGGATAGGCCAGGCCGAGCAGGAGCAGCAGGGCAGCGGCGAGCAGGCCCAGCGGGGAGCGGGAAGGCAGGGCACTCATAGGCGGCGGATCAGGCGTCCGCCTGGCTGATGCGATAGACAGCCTCGACCACGTCGCCCACGGTACGCACCTGGCGGAATTGCTCGGCGGCGATCTTGTGCCCGGTCTGGCGGCGCAGGTGGTCGATCAGGTCGACGGCGTCGATGCTGTCGATCTCCAGGTCCTCATAGAGGTTGGCTTCCAGGGTCACCCGCTCGGGCTCCAGCTCGAAGAGCTCGACCAGGGCGCTGCGCAGGGTCTCGAAGATGGCTTCACGGCTTTGCATGGCGATCTCCTCAGGCGGCGCGCTGGGCGGCCACGAAGGCCGCAAGGGCGTTGACGTTGGCGAAATGGGTGCGGGTGTCCTTGGCTTCGGCGTCGATGCGGATGCCGTAGCGCTTCTGGATCGCCAGGCCCAGCTCCAGGGCGTCCACCGAATCCAGGCCCAGGCCGTCGCCGAACAGGATCTGGTCGTCGCCGATATCGTCGACGGTGACGTCCTCGAGGCCGAGCGCCTCGATGATCAGGCTTTTGAGCTCAAGGTTGAGATCAGTCATGGTTGCCGGTTTCCTTCAGGTAGAGCTGGTGCAGCTGGTCGTTGAGTTCACGCGACGCCAGCGGCAGCGGCCGCCCGGCGAAGGTGGAGGGATCGATGTCGGCGCCGACGTCCAGCTGGAAGTCGAAGCGCCGGGAGGGGATGCGATACCAGGGCGTGGCCTTGGTCAGGGTGCTGGGCACCACGCGGATAGTGACCGGGGTGATGCAGCGGGCGCCGCGCAGGGCGATGGCCGCGGCGCCGCGATGGAAACGTGGGGGCTCGCCGGGGGTGGTGCGGGTGCCCTCGGGAAAGATGATCAGCGTCTGGCCCTCGCGCAGGGCGTCGGCGGCTTCGTCGAGCATTTCGGCGCTGCCGTTGTTGCTGATGTAGCCGGCCGCCTGGATCTGCCGCTTGAGGTAGGGGTTCTGCCAGAGCCCCTGCTTGACCACGCAATTGGCGTCGGGCACCAGGCCGATGAGCACCACCACGTCGATCAGCGAGGGGTGGTTGGCGATGATCAGCTGGCCCGGGCGGCCCAGGCGCTCGCGGCCCTGGATGCGCAGGTTCATCACCCGGGTCAGCACCATGAAGGCGACGAAGAAGCGGAACAGCCGGGCATTGGCCCGCCGCGCACGCTGACGCCGCTGCAGCGGATCGCCTGGCAGCACCAGCAGGATCGGCAGAATAAGCAAGCGGAAGACCAGGGCGCCGCAGCCGAACACCACGAAGTTGAGCCCCGTGGCCAGCAGCCGGTAGCCGTAGTCCAGCCGGCCAGTCATCAGCAGGTCTCCGCCTGCCAATGCCAGGCGCGCCCGGCATAGGCCAGGTGCCGGTCACCGCGGGCTTCCAGCAGGCGCAGCAATTCCAGGGCGTGCGGCCAGGCGCTGGTCGCGGCGTCCGCCGGGGCCGGCTCGCCGCTCAGGCCATGGCTGCTGCCAGGAGTGAGCAGCAGGCCCACGGCATAGGGAAAGGGAACGTCGTCGATCTGGGGCGCATAGAGGGTGGGCGGCGCCTCTTCGGCGATCACCACCAGCACCCCGCTGGCGCCTTCGGCGAGCAGGGTGGAGGCTTCCAGCACGGCGTGTTCGAGGCCATCGCGGCCGGTGGCCAGGGCATTCATCTCGCTGTGATCGCCGCGCAGGATCGACCATTGGCCGATGATGGCGTTGTGTACCGAAAGGCTGAACTGGGTCGGGGAGAGCGGCTCGCCGCGGGCCAGCTCCTGGAGGATGGCCAGGGTGCGCGGGGTCTCGCCGTGGCGCGAGGCGAAGATCAGCGGCAGCGGCTCGCCATGGGCGTCGGCCAACGGCCAGGCCACCTGGAAGGTCATGCGTGCCAGGCGACTCAGACGGCGGCGCTGCATGGCCGGCAGGAAGCTGGCATCGGGTTGGCTGCCGTCGTCCGCCGGACACCAGGGCGCGGCGCACCACTGCCGCCAGGCATCCTGGTCGCCAAGACCAGGCGCCCAGGCGCGCCAATCGCTAATCTGGAAATGTATGTTCACGGCTGAATCTACCCCGGAGCCTACGTGCTTGCCGTTTCATCTATCCCTGATGAGCAGGGTATTGCAGCGTTCGGCGCGCATTATCCAAGCGGCTATTACCCTAGGCAAACATTTGCATGAACTTTGCGAAGAGGTAGCAGTCGCCCGCATTGAGCCGGAAACAGGCTAGCGCGGTAGGGAAGCTGGAGCCCCTTGCAAGGGCGTGAAACGCCGCTCCGTGCGACGAGCGGCAGTGAAAGCCGGGATTTGGCGGGGGTGGGTGAACGTAAAAGCGAATTCGTCGCTGACGGTTATCGCGATCAGGGCTCCAGGGGTCGCGCCAAGGTCGTCCCCTTCACGACGGAGCGGTCGTCACGCCGCTGGCAGCGGCTGCAACTTCGAAAGACGGACGGCCACGGCCAGGGCCGCGAGCAACAGGGCGCCGATGAACAGGCCGACGCCGGTCCAGCCAGCCAGGTGCCAGCAGAAGCCACCCAGGGTGCCGGCCACGCTGGAGCCGGCGTAGTAGCTGAACAGATAGAGCGACGACGCCTGACCCCGCGCCTGGCGCGCGCGGCGACCCACCCAACTGCTGGCCACCGAATGGGCGCCGAAGAAACCGAAGGTGAACAGCAGCATCCCCGGCAGCACCAGCCACAGCGGGGTGAACAGGGTCAGCAGCAGACCGCACAGCTTGAGCACGATGGCGCCCGCGAATACCTGCCGCCGGCCGAAACGATCGGCCAGGCTGCCGAACTTGGCCGAGCTGTAGATCCCCGCCAGATAGACCAGCGAGAGGACGCCGATCCAGGCTTGGCTCAGGTGGTAGGGCTCGGCCAAGAGACGATAGGCGATGTAGTTGAACAGGGTGACGAAGGCGCCCATCAGCAGGAAGGCCTCCAGGAACAGCCAGGGCAGGCCGGCGTCGCGAAAGTGCAGGGCATAGCCGGCGAGCAGGCTGCGTGGCCGCAGGGGCCGCGGCTGGAAGCGCTTCGAAGCCGGCAGGCTACGCTTGAACAGCACCGCCGCCACCAGCGCCAGCACCCCCAGGGCGCCAAGGGCGATACGCCAGGACACGAAATCCACCAGGACTCCGCTGATCACCCGGCCGGACATCCCGCCCAGGGCGTTACCACTGATGTAGAGGCCCATGGCATAGCCCAGGTGTTCGGGATGCACCTCCTCGGCCAGGTAGGTCATGGCCACCGCCGCCACTCCGGCCAGTGACAGCCCCACCAGGGCCCGGGTCACCAGGATGCCGTCCCAGGTCGGCATCAGGGCGCTGAGTAGGGTGAAGGCGCCGGCGGCGAACAACGCATAGACCATCACCGACTTGCGGCCGATGGCATCGGAGATCGGCCCGGTCACCAGCAGGCCGCAGGCCATGAGGCCGGTGGCCAGGGAAAGCGACAGACTGCTGGCGGCAGCAGTGAGGCCAAAGGCCTGGGAAAAGATCGGCATCAGCGGCTGCACGCAATAGAGCAGGGCGAAGGTGGCGAAGCCGCCGCAGAACAGCGCCAGGGCGGTGCGCAGGAATTGCGGCGTACCCTTTTCGATGAAGGCGTCCGACGCGTGCTGCGGCTCATTGGCGGCAGGGCGGGTTTCCAGCGCAGGGGCAGGGGGCGTGGCGGACGACCGGGACGTGTTCACGGGTACCTCAAGGCAAGTCTGACCTCATCACCCTAGGCTGGTCGCTGTCATATATCCAATATATTGTCCGTCTCGATTGATAGGTTTTGCGACTCAATGGAGATGGCATGGAATTGCGACACCTGAGGTACTTCGTGGCGGTGGCTGAAGAACTGCACTTTGGTCGTGCGGCCCAGCGCCTCAACCTCTCCCAGCCGCCGCTTAGCCAGCAGATCCAGGCCCTGGAAGCCGAGCTGGGCACCCGCCTGCTGGAGCGCACCAACCGACGCGTCGCCCTGACCGATGCCGGCCGGCTGTTTCTCGATGAAGCCCGGCAGATCCTCCTGGCCAGCGAGCGCGCCGCCGAACGGGTCCGTCGCGCCGGGCGGGGCGAGACGGGGCAGCTGCAGGTGGGCTTCAGCGCCTCTTCACCCTTCGTCGCCACCATCCCCAAGACGCTGTTCGCCTATCGCCGCGCCTATCCCGAGGTGCGCCTGCAACTGCAGGAGATGAGCAGTCGCGAACAGATCGACGCTATGCTCGCCGGCAACCTGCAGATCGGCCTGATCCGCCCCATCGAACTGCCGGATTCCCTCGTGGCGGTCGAACTCTTCCGCGAACCCCTGGTGGTCGCCCTGAGACACGATCATCCCCTGGCGCAGCAGGGCAGCGGCCCGCTGCCCCTGGCCGCCCTCGCCGAGGAGCCCTTCGTCTACTTCCCCCGCAGCTTCGGCACCGGTCTCTACGACCAGTTGCTGACCCTCACCGCCCACGCCGGCTTCACTCCGCGCATCGTTCAGGAGGCCAGCGAAGTCCTCATCATCCTCGGCCTGGTCGCCGCCGGCCTCGGCGTCACCGTGCTGCCCGCCACCTACCAACGCACCCAAATGGAGGGGCTGGTGTATCGGAAGCTGGACGACCCGGAGGCGACCTCGGCGGTGTGGTTGCTCAGGCGCCGGGATGAGGTGTCGCCGCAGGCGGAGGCGTTTGTGGGGTTGTTGACAGTTCAAAAAATAAATAATCAAAGATTTTAATGTGTTATTTATATGTGGGGATATATGCCTTAGATTATTGATTTATAATTAAATTAGATGTTAAAACCTAAGTCCGAATAACAGTTTCATTAGTTTAGTTACTGTTTTCTGGTAATCGATTATCTGGGAGTCGGTTATCCCGATCGTGGCTCTTTCGTGTATGAGCTTGTTTCGTAGGCTGTAGTAATATCTGATTTTGTTTAGCTCTTCCTGAGGGATGTCTATGTGTTTAGTTATTTCGCTTATGACTTGATGTCTGGCTTTGAATAGGTTTGATATTTTGTTATCATCATAGATGTTTGGCTTGAAAATATCCGTCCTACTTACGATGAATTCTTTTAGTCCTATTTCTAGATTGCTGTCTAGAAGTATTAGTGCGGCTCTATTTTTTGTTTCGAGGCGTTGCTTCATTATGACTTCTATCAAGCCGAAAGACTCGACTAAGCCTAAGGTCCAAGGCTTTTCTAATAGAATTTTCTTGTTTTTAATTTTTAGTTCGTCAGATTTTGGAAGTGCTCTTACTCTGGGGAGCTTTGGCAGTACAATCTTCCTGTTTGAGAGAATTTCTTCTTTTGTGATCTTTTGATAGTCCCCGGAGGTATAGCTTAAAACACTCTCTTCCCAGTTGCCCTTTAATCTTCTGGAGAGTGAGCTGAAGTAACTTACTAAACTAATCAGGGTGGGTCTTATTTGGCTGAAGGATGGGTGATTGAAATTTATATTGCTTTTGCTGCTGTTCCAGGGCATTACCTCGGCTGGGCCTTGGAGCTTTACAATAACGCGACACAGTGATGCGTCTGGGTGTGGGACTCCTGCTTCGCTAGAAATGAAATATCCAACCTCTCTTGATTTTAGTTCTTTTGTTATAAGTCTATTGTTGCAGTAGATATAGA
This sequence comes from Pseudomonas sp. 313, assembly GCF_000316965.1. Taxonomy (NCBI): domain Bacteria; kingdom Pseudomonadati; phylum Pseudomonadota; class Gammaproteobacteria; order Pseudomonadales; family Pseudomonadaceae; genus Pseudomonas; species Pseudomonas sp. 313. Next base: position 110,686 of record NZ_ANBZ01000091.1, on the reverse strand, counting down.
CTCCATAGTTTTCTAATTCGGGATCTCGATCGGATATCAATCCAGCATTAATTTCTACAAGGACTTTGTGTTGGATTGTCGGATATATCTCTAGGTTTAATTGTCTTGGTTCAAATGTTGGCGGGTATGACCAGTTCTCGAACAGGCTTGGTGTGATTGTCGTGCCGTTGAGTCTTATCGTGCAGCCTTGATTTATAAACCAGGCGTAGGTTTCTGATAGCTGCGAAAATATTTGGGTGATATCATTTTCTGTAAAGCTTTGTCTGAGTTTCGATATGTCTACGGTGGTTGTCCCTGGGCCTATGTTTTCTATTTCGTAGGCGGCTAGGCTCCAGTCTTCTGATTCGATCCATTCTGTAGTGATGTCGACTTGGAATCCTTGTTCTTTCTTGAATCGGGTTCGGATTTCTACCCTTTCCCCTAATGCTATTCCAGCTCTTTTCCCTCCTACTCCAAATATTCCGATGAGTTCTTGGTTTGCTTTATTACCACTTGCCCCGGGTGCTACAAGTAACCTTAGTTGTGGCTCTTTTATTCCTCCTGCATTGTCTGTTACTGATATTATTTGGCGTTCTGCGTCTAGGTATATATCTATTTTTAAGTCGCCGGATTTTCCATTAGAAACCCCGCAGTCTATGGCGTTATCTACTAGTTCAAAAAGCCCTGTTCTCAAGCCATAATCGCTTATTATTGATAGGAAAAGCCTTTTTTCTGGGGTTCCGTCTATGATGTGGTGTTCTTTTTTATGGCTGTTATTATACATTTTGCCTCCCGGGTTAAGCTGTTAATTTGACTTGGATGTTTGAAGTTGGGATTGGCTGATGATTAGTTTTTTTGAAAAAACTGAGGGCTTCTGATACGTCATCACCAACCGATCAATCGCCCGCGTCATCGCCACATACAGCAACCGCGCCTCATCCGCTTCCGGCTCGTTCTGCCTGGGCATTTCGCCTAGTCCCGGAATCAGTACCAAGCCGAATTCCAGCCCTTTGCTGGAGTGCATGCTGACGATCTTCACGCTGTCTTCGGCGTCGTAGAGTTGGGCGCGGCCCTTGTTGCTGGCGCCGGAGCGGTAGGGGATGGCGGCCTTCTTGAGTTCGTATTCGGTCTGGTAGGCCTGGCTGGTGCTGCGGTAGAGGATGGCCATGTCGCTGAGCTGGCGGCCGTTTGCCTGTTCGTCGCGGATGCGGGCGATGAGCAGGTCCCATTCCTCGCGGTCGCTGCCGCACTGGATGAGTTCAGGGAAGGGGCCGCGGCGGCCGGCGCTTTCCGGGGCGATCAGGGGCACGCCGTCTTCGCTGGCGTCACGGCTGGTCAGCAGTTCGGTAGCGAAGGCGCGGGCGACGGCGAGGATCTCCACCGTGTTGCGGTAGTTGAGCTTGAGGATGGTGGTGCGGCCCTGGGCTTGGATGCCGACGCTGGCGAAGCTGAAGTCCAGCGCCTTCTTGCCGCCCTTGCCGCGGTAGATGGCCTGGGCGTCGTCATAGAGCACCAGCAGGGACTGGGTGCTGGGGTCGACCATCTGCACCACCAGCTGGAACCACTCGGGGGCGAAGTCGTGGCCTTCGTCGATCAGCACGGCGCTGTACTGACCGCGGGGGATCTGGCCGCGGTCGACGGCGTCGATGGTGCGCAGCACGTACTGCTCCATCTTGGCCGCTACCGGCAAGCGGTGGTCCGGCTTGTCCACCTGATAGGCGGTGAGCATCTCGGCGCACCAGGCGTGGAAGTTCTGCACCACCACCCGTTCGCCCAGGCCCTTCTGCTCGATCACCTGGCGTAGCCGCCCGGCCAGGGACTTGTTGTAGCAGAGCACCAGGATGGGTTTGACCGAGACCTTGGCCAGGTGGGCGCAGCGATAGCCGAGGATCATGGTCTTGCCACTGCCGGCGGCGCCGTGGATGACGCGGTGGCCGTCGCCCAGGGAGCGCGCCAGTTGTTCCTGCTGCAGGTCCATGACCTTGATCAGGCTGGGCAGCGGCGCCTCGGCGGCGTCGAACAGGCCGAATTGGCCGGGCTGGCTGTTGACCCGTACCGCGGGGTAGAGGTGATAACGCACCCGGTCGATCTGCGGCAGGCTGAGGGCGCAGGGAAAGACATGGGGGAACATGTCCCAGAGGCGTTGCTGGAAGGCTTCCGGGTCGGCGGATTCGGTCATCTCGTCCTGGAACAGCACGCGTTGGGGATCGAGGACGTCGACCAGATCGGTCTGCTCGAACTGGCGGCGGGTGATGCCGGTGAGCACCACGCCCCAGCCCCAGGGCATGATCAGTTGGCCCGGGTGAGGCGAGCTGGCGCTCTGGCGCAGCAACGGATCTTTCTTGAGTAGCAGGTCGACTTCAAGGATGTAGGAGCGGGCTTGCAGCAGGGGATTGGCGACGGTCTTGAGGCCGTCCTGGGTATGCAGCCGCACCTTGCCCGGGGTGACGGATTCCAGGGTGGCGAGCTTCCAGTCCTTGACCTCCAGCACCAGGATGCCGCGACGCGGATGAAGTACGACGAAATCCGGGTAGCGCGCCTTGGGGCCGACCGGGACGTTGCTCCAGCAGAGGTAGTCGTCTTCGAGCAGTTTTTCCAGGCGTTCGGCGAAGCGGCGTTCACCGGGGGTATCGAACTGGCATTGGCTGCGAGCGGGGAAAAAGCGGGCCATCGGTCATCCATTCCGAGAGGCGGCAGGGCGCGGTAAAGCGAGACCTGGCGCACAAAAAATCCTTTCGTCATACGTTAGCCAGACCGGCAAGGCGGGTAAAGCGAGGAAGGGCGTTTGGTGGGCGATTGGAGCGCTTGGCCGACCGATGGTGGCTGGCAGGTGGCCGGTATTGGGCTGTCTTGGGGGTATAGCGGTACTTCGGGGTTTGGTTTGCCCTCACCCCGGCCCTCTCCCGGGGGAGAGGGGGCGTTTGGATGAGGTGCGGTGCCTTGGGGTGTTGGGCTTCGACGATGGAGCTGTCTCAGCCCAACCTACGGGGTGTGGTTTGCCCTCACCCTGGCCCTCTTCCTGAGGGAGAGGGGCGTTAGGTAGGGTGCGGTGCCTTGGGGTGTTGGGCTTCGACGATGGAGCTGTCTCAGCCCAACCTACGAGGTCTGGTTTGCCTCACCCCGGCCCTCTCCGGAGGGAGAGGGGGCGTTTGGGTCGGATGCGTTGCTTTGGGGCGTTGGGCTTCGACGGTGGGGCTGTCTCAGCCCAACCTACGAGGTCTGGTTTGCCCTCACCCCGGCGCTCTCCCTGGGGGAGAGGGGGTGTTTGGGTGGGATGCGTTGCCTTGGGGTGTTGGGCTTCGACGGTGGAGCTGTCTCAGCCTAACCTACGGTGATGGGCTGCCCTCACCCCGACCCTCTCCCTAGGGGAGAGGGGGCGTTTGGGTGAGGTGCGTTGCGTTGGGGTGTTGGGCTTCGACGGTAGAGCTGTCTCAGCCCAACAATCAGGGCCCCGCTCAGTAGTAACGGCGCATCACCGCGATCCCCGCTTCCAGCACGCTTTGCCATTCCTGGCGCAGGGCGGGGGTGAAGTCGGCGTCGTGCTGGGCCAGGGTGGCGAGCAGGCAGTCGACCCAGAGTTCGTAGAGTTCGGGGCCGATGTCCAGCCGCGCCCTGCAATGGCTTTCGCCGAGCTGGCGCAGTTTGGTGGTGGGCATGCCGCGGGCCACCAGGACCAGGTTCATGATGCCGTGGCGCAGCAGCAGCTTCTGGGCAGCCATGTCGGTGTGGGCGAATTTCTCCTGTACCTGCGGCGAACTGGCGAGGAAGCGCTGATAGAAATCATCGAAGAAGGCGGGGCTGGCGCAGCAGCGTCCGTAGCTCAGCATCACGTTCTGGGCCGGCAGCATGCGGATTCCTGGGTGGGCACGAAACGGCGCAGCCTGCCTGAGCGCTGCTGAGGACGTCTTGATCCCGATCAAGGGGGACGCCGCGCGACTCTGAAACATTTTGAACCAACTCACACGGCGGCTTCTCTACCTTAAGCGCAGCGGTCGCCGAGAAACCCCTACTCCAGAGGGCCTGGCCCGTCAGTGCGCACCTATCGTCCCCCTGGAGAACCCCATGAGTCAGACCCCTCTGCTAATCGGCTTCGTCATCATGTCGCTCGCCTCCCTGGCCATCTATGCCAAGGGTGCGCACCGCGGTCCGCTGCGCGGTCATACCCTGGTTCACGCCGCCGTGCCCTTCATCGCCGCCACGGCCTATCTGGCCATGTACCTGGGGGTCGGCAACCTGATCAAGCCGGACGGCAGCATCACCTACGTCGCTCGCTACCTGGACTGGACCTTCACCACGCCGTTGCTGCTGGCCGGGGTGGTGAGTTCGGCCTACCTGGGTGCCCGCGAGCAAGAGGGACAAGGCGGCTTCGTGGCCTCCATCGTCACCCTGGACGTGGTAATGATCGTGACCGGTCTGGTGGCCTCTCTGGCACCGTACGGCACCATCAAGTGGGTATTCTTCGCCTGGTCCTGCGCGGCCTTTGTCGGAGTGCTCTATCTGCTGTGGAAACCGCTGGCGACCCTGGCCGGCCAGCAGGCCGCGATCGGTGCGGCCTACCGCAAGAACGTGGGCTTTCTCAGTGTGCTCTGGCTGATCTATCCGGTGGTTTTCGCCGTGGCGCCGGAGGGCGTCTGGGCGGTGAGTGACACTGCGACGGTCTGGGTCTTCCTGATCCTCGATGTGCTGGCCAAGGTGGTCTATGCCTTCACCTCCGAGCGCAATCTGCGCGCGGCCCTGGCGCGGACCGGCGTCTAAGGATGCAGGAGACCGGGCGAGGCTGGCTGGCGCTGGTGCTGAGCGCCGGGCTCGCCAGCCTGGCAGGCGGAGCCGGGCAACTGGCCTATGCCCTGGTGGTAGGCCTGGGTCTGGGCCTGCTGCATGGTGCCAGCGATCTGCGCCTGGTCGCACCCGGGCGGCGCCTGGTCTTTCTCGGCTGCTATCTGGCGACGGCCCTGGCCTGCCTGCTCTGCTGGCAACTGGCAGGCACGGCAGCGCTGCTGCTGTTCCTGCTACTCTCGGCCTGGCATTTCGCCCATGAAGACGAGCTGTTTCCCGGTCGGCTGACCTCGCTGGCCCTGGGGCTGTTCATCATTGGCGGTCCGGCGCTGGTGCACGAAGCCGCCGTCGCCCGGTTGCTGGCTCTGGCCATGGGGCCGACTGCTTCTCTGGCCCTCGCAGACTGGCTGGCCCGCGTGCTCGCCCTGGGTGGGCTGCTGGCGCTGCCGGTGCTACTGCTGGCGGCCTGGCAGCAGCGTTGCCCTAGGTTGGCGGTGACGCTGCTGGCCGTGGTGCTGGCGCCGCCGCTGGTGGGGTTCGCCCTGGGCTTCTATCTGCTGCACGCCGCGCCCCAGACCGGGGCGCGCCAACGTTTGTTGGGGGCGCCCACCTTCAAGGCCTATCTGCGTCTGACGTGGCCGATCCTGCTGGGCGCTGCGCTCTTCACCCTGGCCGGTGGCCTGGTGTTCCTGCTGCAGGAGCGTACCGGTATCCGCGCCCTGTTCGCCGTGCTGGCAGCCTTCGCCGTGCCACACATGCTGGTGCTGCCGCGCTTTCTCGTATCCGACGCTGAAACGCAGCCGCGCTCAAGACCGCAGGTGGTTGAGCGGTAGCTCGGTACTGGCCAGGATCTGGTTGAGTACAAAGCTCGACCGCACGCTGGAGACGCCCTCGATGCGCGTCAGGGTACCCAGCAGCAGCTGCTGGTAGTGCTCCATGTCGGGCACGACGACCTTGAGCTGGTAATCCGCATCCATGCCGGTGACCAGGCAGCACTCCAGCACCTCAGGACACTGGGCGATGATGGCCTGGAAGTTCTCGAAGCGCTCGGGGGTGTGTCTGTCCATGCCGATGAGGACGAAGGCGGTCAGCGACAGGCCGAGTTTCTTGCGATCCAGCAGGGCGACCTGACGGGTGATGTAGCCGCTGTCTTCCAGTTGCTTGACCCGTCGCGAGCAGGGGGAGGGCGATAGCCCGATGCGTTCGGCCAGTTCCTGATTGGACAGGCGCGCGTCGCGCTGCAGTTCTGCCAAGATTTTCAGATCGAAGCGATCGAGTTTGTCCATTCTGCATGCCTTGCGCTAGCCGATTGCGCTTAATCCTAGGTTTGTGGACATGGATTGCGCAAGAGGCAGGAAAGAAGCGGCACAACGCAACCCGCTGCCGGCCACAGGGGCGTAAGCTGAATTCAACTTCGATAGCCCGGTAGAGCTGTCCAACGAAGGTGCCCCAGGAGGGCCTTTCGCATAGCCAACGACGGTATCCCGTCCGCCGCGCCCGGGCCCGCCCAGGTCACCATTCCTGGTCGATCGCAGCCACCGTCACGAGCGGTGCGAGAGGACAACGAATTCAAGGGGAGGCCGCAAGGTCTCCCCTTTTCTTTTGCGTGGGATTTGGGGGGCGGGGAGGGCGTCTGGGGAAGGTTGGGTAAGGGGGAAGAGCATCGCGGCCATGGGCCGCTCCTACAGCGGTATATGCCTGTAGGAGCGGCCGCGATCAATCCGTGAAACTCACGCCTGCCCAGGCGGCTGCTTGTCCACGGTCAGGGGTGCGTCGCTGGCGAGGAACTCCCTGGCCTCTTCTTCGCTGGCTACCGAGGGTGGCGAACCGCGCAGGGGTTGGCCGGCGGTTTCGCGCACGGTCAGCATGGTCAGGATGCCGATCACGGCCGCGGCCATCAGGTAGTAGGCCGGCACCAGGGGGTCGCCGGTCTTTTCCACCAGCCAGGCGGTGACCAGCGGAGTGGTCCCGCCAAACAGCGACACCGAGATGTTGAAGGCGATGGATAGGGCGCTGTAGCGGATGGGGGTGTAGAACAGCGCCGGCAGGGTGGACGGCATGGTGCTGGTAAAGCAGGCCAGGGCCATGCCCAGCAGCATCAGGCCGAGGAAGATCAGCCAGTCGTGGCCGCTGCCGATCAGCTTGAGGCAGGGAATCGCCAGGACCAGGATCGCCACGCACGCACCAATGATCATCGGCTTGCGCCCCAAGCGGTCGCTGAAGAAACCGCCCAGGATGTTGAGCGGCATCATCACCACCATGACGATGAGGATCAGCAGCAGACCCTTGGTCTCGGCGTAGCCCATGGTCACCGCCAGATAGCTGGGCATGTAGGTCAGCAGCATGTAGTCGGTGACGTTGAACACCAACACCAGGCCGACGCACTTGAGCAGCGCGACCCGATGCAGGGTGAACAGCTCGCGCAGACTGTGTGCCGGACCGTCCGCGGCCTTGCCTTCGTTGGCCTCGGTGTGGGCCTTGAACGCCGGGGTCTCTTCCAGCTTCAGGCGCATGTAGAGGCCGAGCAGGCCGAGGGGACCGGCGATGAAGAAGGGCACCCGCCAGCCCCAGTCGAGCAACTGTTCCTGGGTCAGGGCCGCGGTGAGCGCCGTGACCGTTCCCGCGCCGGCGATATAGCCAGCCAGGGTGCCGAATTCCAGCCAGCTGCCCATGCGTCCGCGGGTCTTGTCGGTGGCGTACTCGGCGATGAAGGTCGCCGCTCCCCCGTATTCACCGCCGGTGGAGAAGCCTTGGACGACACGTGCCAGCAGCAGCAGGGCAGGCGCCCAGATGCCGATGCTCTCGTAGCTGGGGATGAGGCCGATGCTGAAGGTGCCCAGGGCCATCATGATCATGGTCAGGGCCAGCACCTTCTGGCGACCGTACTTGTCGCCCAGGGGGCCGAACACCATGCCGCCGAGGGGGCGGACCAGAAAGGCCACGGTAAAGGTGGCGAAGGTGGCGATCAGCTGGGCGGCGGCATCGCCGTCGGGAAAGAAGACCTTGCCAAGGGTCACGGCCAGGTAGCCATAGACGCCGAAATCGAACCACTCCATGGCATTGCCAAGGGCGGCGGCGCCGACGGCGCGCTTGACCAGGGAATTGTCGACGATGGTGAGGTCGTCCGGCTTTACCTCATGGCGACGCTTGAACCAGCCAACGTGATGATGGTGTTTCGACATGTGTTTTCCTCCTTGCGTGGGGCCATAGACCCAAGCGGACCGCTGTAAGTGCGATTCCTGTGCGGTTGAAACTTGCCGAACACGCCTGGAGTCGACCCTTTATCGGTAAAAACTCTTGGAGGTTCCATGCAATATCGTCCGCTCGGCCACTCCGGCCTGCTGGTTTCCCAACTCGCCCTCGGCACCCTGCAGGTGGGTGGTCGCGATGGATTCGAGAAGTGCGGGGGCATCGACCTGCGCACCCTGCGGCGGCTGTTCGACATCGCCTTCGACGCCGGGGTGAATCTGGTGGATACCGCCGATCTGTATTCCTACGGCCTGGCCGAGGAACTCGTCGGCCAGGCCCTGGGCGACAAGCGCGACGGCATCCTGCTGGCGTCCAAGGGGCGGAGCGCCATGAGCGACGACCCCAACGACAGCGGCGCTTCGCGCTATCACCTGATCCGCGCCTGCGAGAACAGCCTGCGCCGGCTGGGCACCGATCACCTGGATCTCTACCAGCTGCACAACTGGGACGGGGTCACCCCCATCGAAGAGACGCTGGAGGCCATGACCCACCTGGTGCAAAGCGGCAAGGTGCGCTACTTCGGCACCAGCAACTACACCGGCTGGCAAATGATGAAGACCCTCGGCAAGGCTGAGCTGCACGGCTTCATCAAGCCGGTCAGCCAGCAGATCTATTACACCCCGGAATCCCGCGAGGCGGAGTACGAACTGTTGCCGTTGGCCCTCGACCAGGAGGTCGGCACCCTGGTCTGGGGCCCCATGGGCGAAGGTCTGCTGACCGGATCGACCCTCCGCGGCAAGCCTGCACCGCAGGGGACGCGCCAGGGCAGCGATTGGCCCGAGCCCTATGTACACGATCCCGAACGCGCCCTGGACATCATCGAGACCCTGGCCGCGGTGGGCGATGCCCATGGCGTCTCGGTGGCCCAGGTCTGCCTGGCCTGGCTCAGGGATCGCCCGGGCATCACCAGCCTGATCGTCGGTGCCCGCAGCGAGGCCCAGCTGCACGACAACCTGGCGGCCATGGAGCTGGCGCTGACGGCAGAGGAGTCCGCGCGGATCGAGGCGGCGACCCGTCGCGAGCCGCTGTATCCCTATTGGCACCGCATCGTCGCCGGGATGGATCGACTGGATCCGGCCGAGCAGCCGTTCCTGGCCGAGCAGCGCAAGACCCTGGAGCAGCGCCGCGACAAATAGGGCGAGCGGCTAACGGCCGGGCTGGGGGAGGGTCCAAGCCTTGGGGTACTCTGGGCCATCCCCTCGTGGAGCCGTGCGATGAAATCGCCTGCCGTGCTGTTCGCGCTTGTCTTCTCCGGCGTTTCGCTCTGGAGCATCGCGCCCGCCTGGGCCGATAACAACTATCGCCTGGGCGGCGTCTATGTGAATCCGCCGCCGGGCGCCCAGCCGCCACCCGTCATTCCCCCAGGCAATGCTGGGCGCTGGCAGGGCCGCGGTCAGGGTGACTGGAATGGCGGCTCGCCCGGACGCGGCAATGGTCCAGCCCTGGAGCGCTGGGAGCGCAACGATCCACCACCGCCGCGACCAGGCTATCAGCCGGCCTGGCAAGACCGCCCCGTCCCGCTGCCGCGTCCAGGCTACATGATGCCGGCGCCTGACCAGCCCGGTCGGAATTATCCGCCGCCGCCACCCCCACGACCGGAGCGGGACCCGCATTGGTCCGGCCCGCGTCCCGGTTGGGGCGCTAATCCCCAGTGGCGACCCGGTTTCGAGGTACCGGGCGTGCCGGCCGGTTTCACCCGCGTCTGGTATCGGGACAGTCAGTATTACTACGCCGACGGCTACTGGTATCGGCCCCAGGGGCCGCGCTATGTGGTGACCCTGCCGCCGACCGGGGTACGCGTCAGCGTCTTGCCGGCCTTTGCCGAAACGCTGTGGATGGGCGGCACCACCTACTATTTCGCCGCGGGCAGCTATTACCGCACCGATCCGGGCGGCGGCTTCGTCACCGTCGCCGATCCCAACGTCGCTGCAGTACCGACCACGACGGCAGCGCCTGCCGGGACCGGCTACGATGCCTATGACGTTACCGCCTATCCCTTGCAGGGCCAGCCGCCCGAACGCTACGCCACGGATCGCTACGATTGCCGCCGCTACGCCGCCGGCGAGTCGGGCTTCGATCCCGAACGACCCGGTGCGGTTGGCGATCCCTACCTGACCCAGCGTTTCCGCCAAGCCCTGGCCGCCTGCCTGGCGAGGCGTGGGTATCGGGTGGAGTAGCGCTCAGTCGTTGGTCAGCTGCACCAGGGTGAACAGCCCAAAGGGCGGCACGCTGCTGCGACTGGCGCGGCGCAGGTCTTCGCGGGAAAGGATGGAGTCCATGGCGAAGTCAGGGTGCCAGCCCAGCTTGCGCGAGGCCGGCGCCAGGGTCTTTTCCGCCAGCAGGCGCAGGCCGCTCTCGGCCTGGAAGTGATTGACCAGCAAGAGGTGGCCGCCCGGCTTCACCACGCGCCGCATCTCCTGCATCAGCTTGCGCGGATTGGGCACCACGGAGGCCACGAACATGGCCACGGCGATATCGAAAGAGCCGGTGGGCAGGCCGGTTTCCTCGGCATTGGCTTCGAGCAGCGCCTCCACCGTGGTGATCTCGTCGCGCGCGACCCGCTCCCGCGCCTTGGCCAGCATGTCCGGCGAGAGATCGATCCCGGTGACGCGCTTGTCGGCGCCATAGTGCGGCAGGGCCAGCCCCGTCCCTACCCCTACTTCCAGCACCCGGGTGCCCGCCAGGGCATTGACCGCTGCCACTGCCCGCTTGCGACCGGGCGCAGAGACGCCACCAAACACTCGATCGTAGACATTGGCCCAGCGCCGGTAGGCGGAAATGATGGCGGCATTGTCCAGCGCGGAGTGCGGTGCGGACGTGTCGGCGGTATCTAGCGAATAATCGATTTTCTTCGAGTCGTGCATAGCGGCCTTGTCATTGTCGGTAGATGAAAGCAGGGGCGTTACGGAGCTAACTCGGAGCGGCGTCCGATGGTGGGAAGTACATGCCAATGAGCGAAGCGTAAGCAGCTTCGTTATCGCTCGTGTTTTCTGTAATAGGGTTTGCCACCTGTCTCCTATTCGCAGCAGAACACCCCTAGATCATTTGGATGCTTGATATGGATCTCATCAGGCAAGTGATCTTCTTGTTTTAAAACAATTTATAGGTACTTGGCTAGTTTGTATTCATTTGGTCTTCCCTGAATGAGAAGCTGATTCTTTTATGGATTTTTTTTGTTCATTCAATGAATTTAAAGCTTCATTGTTTTTTGTTCGTTCAAATAAAAGGCTGTATTGGCGAAGATAGAGAGTGCCTACCGCTTTTTATCGATGTCAGAGCAGCCGTTCGAGCCTTGGCTACCGAGGGACAGCAAAGAAGGCTCGACGGCTGGTGTAAGGACGCCTTTGGTCGCATACGAAGCCAGGGATTGCTCATTGTCATATTTTGGTAATAGACAGCTTAATAGGCTAAGCAGAGCAGGCCTGAAAGCGCTAGGCTAGAGCGCTCGGGAACGCGAGGCAGAGACGTTAGCTGGCACATTGATAGCGGGCTATGCTTATGGCCTGTGGGCGTGCCTTTCCTCGGTGTAAGTCGCCGGATACGGCGTGTCCGGTTCGTCCCGGTCGTCCCGTCCTTACGTCCGAATGTCTCTCCATTGCTGATTTTCAGCCGTCTCGAAGGCAGCATTGCCTGGGTGTCCGGAATTGACAAGGCAGATGTGGCGTGAAGAAGGCCGCAGGCTTCACTCTTACAGAATTGCTGATAGTCGTAGGCTTGATCGCTATCCTTGCTGCGATAGCGGTACCTGGTTTCAGCTCGTTAATCCGCTCCAACAGAGTCGTCGGAGCTGCCGAAGAGCTGCAGAATGTTCTGACTTATGCCCGCAGTGAGGCGATGGCTCGCGGCGTCAACGTGGGTGTCACAGCCCCTAATGTCGATGCCTGGACCGGTGCCCTGATTGTCGCCACCGTGAGCAGCACCGTGTTGGGCGAGGCGGAAACACTGCGCAGTTTCACCAACACCGGCTTGGCCGCTTCGGGGGTCAACAGCACGGGCACCGCTGCCGCGCTGACCTTCCGGCCCAATGGCACTCTGGTGTCCTCCGCTGCAGCCACGATCAACGTCTGCGCCAGTAATGACAAAACCACTACCGGTAGGACGCTGACGATCACTCAAGGTGGGCAGATCAGCATGAAGGACTTTTCGCCGACGTCGGCCAAAGCGAGTGGCTGTTCATGAGCGCCTTGCGTCAACGGGGTTTCAGCCTCATCGAGGTGCTGGTCAGTCTGATCGTCATCTGCATTGGCGTTCTGGGCATGGTGGCATTGCAATCTCGTAGTCTGGTGCAGACTCAGGACTCCGTGCTGCGCAACAACGCCATCATGCTGGCGGGCGATCTCATAGAAATGATGCGCAGCAATCCCGGGGGGGCCCTTGCCGGAGACTTGTTCAGCGTCACCAGCAAGTACCACAAGGCTACCGGTAGTGACTTTGCCAGCGTTGCGCTGGATTCTGCCGACGACTCGTGCGCCAAGCTCGCACGAGGTGTTGGGGGGGACACCGTTGCTGGCAAGGATCTGACCTGCTGGCTGCGCCAGGTCAAGGCGCTGCTGCCGGTGACCGATGACCTCATCAAGGCCAACTTCGCCGTTTGCCCCTCGCTGGCGCCACCTGCGGTCGGCAGTACGACACCCTACGATGCCTGTGGCACCGAAAACAGCTCGATAGCCATGGTGGTCTTGGCCTGGCAGGACGCTTCCAGCAATACCCAGGGATGCGCCGGTGGTATCTGCTACTACGTCTTGAGGGCCGAGCTATGAAGCGACAGCGTGGTCTGTCCCTGATCGAGATGATGATCTCTCTGACGCTCAGTACCTTCTTGATTCTTGCCGTCACCCAGCTTTATCTCGGCAACAAGCGCCACTACCTCTATCAGGAAGGTCAGGTCGAGAATGGCGACAATGGTCGGCTTGCCCTGTTGCTGCTGGATCAGCAATTGGCGAAGGCTGGCTTCCGTGCCAATCCCGTCGTCAAGACAACTCTGACAGAGGCCTTTCCTCGTCTTGAGGAGACCAATGGCTGTCCGGCCTTCGCTGCAGGGCAGACCATCCAGCCCACCACGGACGCCAACCAAAGCGGTATCTGCTTTCGCTATCAAGGCGCGGCAAAGGGAACGGACGTTGATTGCCTGGGCAACAAGATCGCGGCTGCTACCCATGGTACCGAGGTTCTCACGCGAATCAGCTATGTGGCCGATGGCAGCGGAACGGGAACCCTCCGCTGCAGCGCTCAAGGCCAAGCCGCCCAGGTACTGGTCAGTGGCTTGACCAGCTTTGTCTGGTTCAAGGTGCCGTCCAGTGCCGACTCCAATCAGGCGATCCGCTATGCGGCCTTGTTTTCCACGACCAAGGATCTCACCGATGGTATCTCCAGTACGGTGATCAATAACTGGAACACCTTGAGTGGGCAGAGCTTGCAAGACAGCACCCACGTGTTGCAGATCGTTCAAGGCAGCGTGACCCTGCGGAATCTGATGCAATGACGGGCGCACCGGTGGCATCACAACGGGGTGCGGTATTGATCGTCGCGCTGATCATGCTGTTGCTGCTCACCCTGCTGGCATTGTCCAGCATGCGTTCCAGTACGCTGCAGAATCGCCTGGGTGGCAGCGTGTCCGAGCAGAAGCGGGCCTACAACGCGGCTGAATCGGCGCTACGCGAAGGAGAGCGCCGGCTAAATGCCCTGAAGTTCACGGCCGTCTTTTCCGCGGCCAGCGCAGGCTATTCAAGCTGCTCTTCGAGTGTAGCGGCCATTGGCAGCAATCTATGCATCCTGCTCGAAGGCAATGATCTCGATACCACCGAGAAAACTCAGGCTTGGGCCAAGACCGCTCTATCGGCAAGCGGTACGGCATCGGCATCAGTGGCCTACAGCGGCTATGACGGCAAGTCGACGTTCAGCCGCTTGCCTCGTTGGGTCGCTACGGTCGTCTCCAGCAGCGGGGAAAGCGATATGTCTCTCGCCAGCCAAGGCAAGGGCATCTACTACTATCGGGTAACCGCCGCTGCCACGGCAGGGGGCGCGCGTTTTCCTGTCATTCTGCAAAGTATCATCAAGGTAGAAGTCCAATGAGCTTGCGCCAATGCTCTGCGTTTCTGGCCCTGTGTTTGGCGCTTCCCTTGGTGGAAGCGGCTACCTTCAACCCGAGCCAGCAGCCGCTTTTCTTGACTACCGGTGTCGGGCCAAATTTCTTCATCACCATCGATAACTCCACCAGTATGCAGATGGCGGTGGTGCCGGACGCGTCGAACAACGCCACCATTCGCCCAACTCGCCGGGCCAAATCCGCTACCTTCAATGGGTTGTATTACAATCCTGCGGTCACCTATGCCGCGCCTTACAAGGTCGTTTACGACGCTTCGACAGGCATCTTGACCAAGACCCGATTGACGACGAGTTTTAACGCAGCCTATGTAAACGGTTTTCGTACCGGTTTAGGAACGGTAGACCTGAGCAGTAACTACAAGGTGAGTTGGGGCTACAACCCCAATATAAGCACGACCGACCCAGAGACCGCCCGTGGCACCACCTATGCCAACCCCGGGCTGGCGACCGGTAGCGTCAGTACCCTGGCAGAAAACCCTTCGGCTGATTTCCCCACTGTTACGTCTACCACCTCCAGCACGGGAAGCAGTACCAGGACGAACAACGTTACCTACACAACGTCCGCCTCTTTCTGTCCTTCTTCAATCAGTGATTCTTCGTCAACTTCCGGCACCACTAGCACCACGTCGAATGGTGTAACTACCAGTAGTTATACGACAACTCAAACGTCGTACAGCAATATTTCCTGCTCTTTCAATTTCTTCAGATACACGATCAGGGTTACCACCACCTCTACGCCGACGACCTACACCACCACTACCTCTGACAGAGTGAAAGCGGGTGTGGCCGCTTATTATTATCTTTACGATACCAAGCTCTCCACGTGCACCACGATTGGCACTCGTAACGATGACTGTTACAGGAAGGTCACGGTCTCCAACGACTCCGGTTTGAATGGTAGCGACGAACGCCAGAATTTTGCCAACTGGTATTCTTTCTATCGCAGTAGGTCCCTGGCGGCGCAAAGTGCAACCAACCTGGCGATGATTGATGTGGATGAAAACATCCGTGTTGGCTGGCAGGCGCTGGGCAGCTGTACCTTTTCCGCTACATCGCCAAGTTGCCGTGGTATCAATAACTCCAGTTCGTCGGCCTACGACAATCGCCTCCGCCCCTTCAGCGGCAGTCACCGACAGGCTCTGTTCGATTGGCTTGGCGACATCTACTACGACTCCAGCACGCCCTTGCATTCGGCATTGGCGCGGGTGGGCAACTTTCTATCCACGACTGGCATCAATGGCCCCTATGCCTACAGCCCTGGCAGCACCGAGGCTCCAATCTACGCCTGCCGGGCCAGCTATAGCCTGATGGTGACGGATGGCGTGTGGAACGCCAACTACGACGTGGCCGGCGAGGACAGTAGCAGCCAAGAGTTAGGCGATGGCAGGACATACAGCCCTATGGCGCCCTATCAGGACCTCACCACGGATACGCTGGCGGACTTGGCCTTCCAGTATTGGTACAGGGACGCCAACAGGTCGCTCGACAACAAGATTCCACCCTACACGGCAGTGAGCGGCACCGAGACCCATGGTGACAATAAGCTGACCTCCTACTGGAATCCAAAGAACGATCCAGCCACCTGGCAGCACCTGACCGGTTTCTATGTAGGCATCGGTTTGAGTAGTGCCCTGACCAGCCCAGTCTGGGGTGGGGATACCTACTCTGGTGGTTATGATGCGATCGCCGCCGGCACCCTGAATTGGCCCAAGGCGGCTTCGGGCAGCGACAACAATGTCTACGATCTTTGGCACGCGGCCATCAATTCACGCGGCGCCTTCTTCAGTGCGGATGACGCCGGTGACCTGGTCAGTTCGCTCGGCGCCGTGGTGACGCGGATCACCCAGTCGAACAATGCCTCTGCCAGCCAGGTGTCTTCGCCGATGCTCGACAACAGTTTCTCATCGAGCTACACCTATGTTCCTACCTTTTCCAGCAGTGACTGGAGTGGGGATCTAGACAAGAATTTGCGGACCGCAAAGTCTGTCACTCGCCAATGGAGTGCCCAAAGCAAACTCGATATTGCCTATGGCAGTGGTGGTTACACCGGGCGAACGGTGAAGATGGCCAAGTCTGCCAATACGCTGCAGGACTTCAATTGGAGCAATCTCAGCGCTACCCAACAGGCGTATCTGAACAAGAATCTGCTTGGTACGGTCGACAGTTACGGCTCTCAGCGGGTGGATTATCTGCGCGGCGCGCGTACCTATGAAAACAGCGCTACCACGCCAAGTTTCCGGATACGCAGTCACATCCTGGGCGATATCGTCAATTCGACACCGGTACAGGTAACTATCCCCAGCAGCCCCGAAGCCAAGATGAATGCGCTGGTTTCCTCAGCCAGCGGATCCTATACCGCGTTTCGCCAAAAATGGGCCAGCCGTGCCACACGTATCTATGTCGGAGGCAACGACGGCATGCTGCACGGCTTCGATGATGGCGGTAACGAAAAATTCGCCTTCATTCCCAGTGCGGTCCTGCCCGCTCTCTACAAGCTCACCGACGTGAACTACACCGGCGGTGCGCACCAGTTCTATGTCGATGGCTCGCCGGTGGTACAGGACGTCTATTTCGGCGGGAGCTGGCACACGGTGTTGATAGGGACCCTGCGTGGCGGTGGTCGCGGCCTCTTTGCCCTGGACATCACCGATCCAGACGATATCAAGTTGTTGTGGGAAAAAAGCAGTAGTGATTATCCCCAGCTGGGCTACACCTATGCAAAACCGGTAGTCACTCGGTTGCAGAACGGGTCCTGGGCAGTGGTGCTGGGCAACGGCTATGGCAGCAATTGGACGAACAACGGCGCTACCTTGGAGAATGCCGCTTCGCTGTATCTACTCAATGTCAGCGATGGCAGCTTGATTTCGCAGTTGACTGCCTCTGCCAGCGGTACGGCGGTGAATGGTCTGTCTTCGCCGCTCGTGGCCGATGTCAATAACGACCTGATTGCCGACTATGCCTATGCAGGTGATTTACAGGGTCGCTTGTGGCGCTTCGATTTGGTGGGTAGCAGCGCGACCAGCTACAGCGTTGCCTTTGGTGGCAAGACGCCCTTGTATAGCGTCCTGGCCAGCAGCTACTCGAGTGGCTTGAGCAGCTTTACCCAGGCCATCACTGCAGCGCCTTATCTGGTACGTCATCCATCCGGTACCGGCTATCTGATCGTCTTCGGGACAGGCAAGTACTTGGAGGGCGCCGATGCCACTGCCAATACCACCAAGGCCATGACGCTCTATGGCATCTGGGATCGTCAGGCTACGGGTACCGCCGCCAGCACGACACCGACGTTGACCGTTGCCAACCTGCAGCAGCAAACGCTGGGTGCGGACACTGGCATCTCCTATACCAGCTCTACGGGAGACTCGGTCGCATCCACTGCCAATACGCTGTCCACGACAGCGGTGGACTGGTACACGAGTACCAATACGGCGGGCAAGTATGGCTGGTACGTCAATCTGCCGCTGACAGGCGAGATGGTCATCAACAAGGCCCAGTACATCAGCGATACCTTGCTGTTCACATCGCTGGTGCCCAACGACGATCCGTGCGATTCCGGCGCGGTAACCTACCTGTATGCCCTCAATCCGTATACCGGGGGTGGCAGCGATCTCCTCGAACTTGGGCTGGATACCTCTTATTCACGGCTCAAACTGGCAGGCCTCTATGGCGGCGCCTCCATCTTCACCTATGGCAACAGCGTCGTCATTTCAGGGACGAGCCCGTCCACCACGACTACACTGACCAATGCTGATGGTTCCGTTACCACGACGACCCTGGATCCGAGTCTGTCGAAATCCACGGTCACCAAGCCAAAGTTCTCCCGCCAGACCTGGCGCACCATACCCAATCAGAATCCTGACGAATGAAATTTTCGATGCGAGCACGAGGCTTTACCCTGATCGAGCTGATGGTCGTTGTGGCGATCGTCGGCATCCTGGCGGCCATCGCCTATCCGAGCTATCAGAGCTACGTTTTGCGCTCTCATCGTAGCGAGGGGCAGGCACTGCTCAATGAAGCGGCGGCACGGATGGAGCGCTTCTATGCGCAGAACAATGCCTATCCGACCACGGTGAAGGACCTGAACATCGTGAATACCAAGACCGCAGCCGGCAGCGACAAGGTGTTTTCCAGCAGTGGTTATTACCAGTTGGGCATCGTGGCCAATACCGCTGGTAGCGATGCCTACAGCCAGAATGGTCCTTACCTGCTGACGGCGGAGCCGAAGGGTACTCAGGCCAATGATGTCTGCGGCAACCTGATGCTTAATGCCCAGGGCGTCAAGAAGGTATCCAAAGGCAACGCCACCGACTGCTGGCGCTAATCCTCCCGCCCCTGCACCAGGCCCGTATCCCGCTCCTGCTCCACCCGATAGCCGCCAAAGCCCAGGGTCACCCGCTGGGTGGCGTCGGCCTTGCCGGCGTCTTGGGCTTCGTGCTCGACCACCAGGCGATTGAGGCGGTTGAGCAGCTGCATGGATTCGTCGTAGGCGGTGCGATAGAGACTCAAGGTCGAGTCCTGGGTCAGGTTGTGGCCGTAGACCACGTGAAAGGTGAAGTCCGGCGCGGCGCGGTCCTGCAAGTAGAGGCGCTCGAAGCCGGCCAGTAGGTCGCCGGTGAAGTGGGCCAGCAGCCGGCCCGCGCCTTCCTGGCTCTCGGTGCCGCGCAGCAACGAGCGTGGCGTGAGCACCACCCGGTCTTCCTCGTCGAGGCGGGCATAGCCCTTGCGCAGCCATTCATCCAGCACGGTACGGGCGCGGACGTCGCTGCCGACGCTGGCGACCAGGGCATCGAAACTCTGCTCGCCACCGCGGCGCTGGGTGCGGGGCAGGGGGCGCAGATTGCCCCCGGCATCGAGCAGGTCCAGCCGTGAGGTCCAGGCGCTGAGCACCTGCCATTCCAGGCTGGGCGTGCAGGGCGTACGTTCCGGGCCAGCCTCGCGCAGGGCGCGGACCTCGCGGCGCGGCAGGCCGGTCAGCACCGAGATGCGGCTGTCGGAGTTGGGCTTGTCGCCCAGCGGCTCGAAATCCTGAGCGACTTCGAAGTAGGTCTGGCGCAGCAGCCGATCGAAAGTCTGGTAGGTCACGCCGGAGGCGATGGCGATCCGTACCAGCCGACCGATCAGGCTGCGCAGAAGCAAGGGTACCTTGGTGGAAAGCATGGGGGACTCGACGCGGCAGACGCCCCCCCATCTTCGCGGGGCCTCGGGCCCCCGTCAAACCAGCCAGTCATAAAGTGTCGCGGACGCCGCTCAGACTGTCGTCCGCGGGGCAGGGCGCTGCCTAGCCGGGTGTGCCCGATTCGGTCTCGCCGGCCACGTCCGGGTCGTCCGGAAACTCTTCCGGCTCCATGTCCGCATAGGGCAGCTCTTCGGGTGGCGGGGTATTGCTGGGGTTGTCATAGGTCTTCTGGTCGGCGTCGCTCATGGTGGGCTCCTGGGTGGGTGATGGAGATATCGAACCCCTCTGAGCGGGGCCGTTCCCGAGCGCCCATCGAGCGCGACCTTGTGTCGGCTGAGTGGCCAATGGCCGAACGCCGTTAGCGCGATAGCGGTCCATTGGCTGACCGTCTCGTCCGAATGACGGCGCCCGAGGAGTCCC
Source organism: Pseudomonas sp. 313 (assembly GCF_000316965.1). Classification (NCBI taxonomy): domain Bacteria; kingdom Pseudomonadati; phylum Pseudomonadota; class Gammaproteobacteria; order Pseudomonadales; family Pseudomonadaceae; genus Pseudomonas; species Pseudomonas sp. 313. The sequence continues at coordinate 90,981 of NZ_ANBZ01000091.1, read as the reverse complement.
GTGATGACCACGCCTACCGCTGTCCATCCGCTGCCGTTCCAGCCCACCTTCGAACAGGTGCCGGATGACGAAGCCGACACCGTTCGCGAGATGGTCGCGGCCATGAGAGACATCACCGAGACTACCTATGCCCATAATGGTCATGCCATCCGCAGCGTGCACGCCAAGAGTCATGGTTTGCTCACGGGCCAGGTAACGGTGCTGGATGGTTTGCCGCCGGCCTATGCCCAGGGCGCCTTCGCCACCCCGGGCAGCTATGCCGCGGTGCTGAGATTCTCTACCAACCCCGGCGACATCCTGGCCGACAGCGTTTCCACCCCGCGTGGCCTGGCGCTCAAGCTGATCGACGTGCCGGGCGAGCGCCAGCCTGGCAGCGAAGGGTAGGTAACCCAGGATTTCGTCATGCAGAACGCCCCTGCCTTTACCGCGCCGGATCCCAAGACCTTTCTCAAGACGCTCAAGCTGCTGGCCAAGACCACCGACCGCGGCGAGAGCCTGAAGAAGGCAGCCTCGGCAGTGCTGCGCGGCGCTGAGAAGGTGGTGGAGGCCTTTGGTGGCGAGAGTCCGACGCTCAAGAGCCTGGGTGGCCACCCGGAGACCCATCCGCTCGGCGAGACCTTCTACACCATGGTGCCCTTTCTGTACGGCCCCTATTTCGCCAAGCTCAGCGTGGTGCCGGTGGCGCCCGAGCTGACCGCCCTGACCGATGCCCCGGTGGAGGTCAACGGTAAGCCAGACGGCCTGCGCGAGGCGGTTAATGCCCATTTCGCCCGGCACGGCGGGGTCTGGGAGATCCGCGTGCAACTGGGGGTAGACATCGAGCAGACGCCGATCGAGGACGCTTCGGTGGTCTGGCCGGAAGACCTGACCCCCTATGTGACCGTGGCGCGCCTGGAGGTCCAGCCGCAACCGGCCTGGAACGAGGCACGCTCGCGCGAGGTTGACGACGCCATGGTGTTCAGCCCCTGGCACGGTCTGGCCGCGCATCGACCCCTTGGCGGCATCATGAGATCGCGGCAACCGGCCTACGAGATGTCTTCGCAGTTTCGCAGCGAGCGCAACGGCTGCCCGTTGCACCATCCGCGCGGACCGGTGGAGTTGTAGGCGAGGCTCAGTTGAGCGTGGCGAGTTCGGCGTCGTCGAGTTCGCGGGCGCGTACCGCGGCCGGACGGCTTACCAGCCCGGCCACATAGCGCTCGAAGTGCGGACGTTTCTCGATAGTGCCAAAGGCCATGCCCCAGGCGAGATGGGAACCGACATAGACGTCGGCGGCGGTGAAGCGGTCGTCCACCAGGTATTCACCCGGGGCCAGGGCAGCCTCCAGGGTGTCGAGTACCTCGCTGAGACTGCCGTAGCCCACCGCGCCGCGTTTCTGCGGATCCTCTGGCAGGACCACGCCCAGGGCCTGGTTGGTGGCGGCGGCCTCCAGCGGGCCGGCGGCAAAGAACAGCCAGCGGTAGTAGGCACCGCGCGCCGGATCATTCAGGGGTGGTGCGAGACCGGCGGCGGGAAAGGCGTCGGCGAGATAGGCGCAGATGGCCGCCGTCTCGGTCACCACGGCGGCGCCATGGCGCAGCGCCGGCACCTTGCCCATGGGATTGATGGCGCGATAGGCCGGGGATTTCATCGCCAGGCCGTAGTCGACCCGCTGCACTTCATAGGGCTGTCCGAGCTCCTCCAGCAGCCAGCGCACGATGCGTCCGCGCGACATGGGATGGGTATAGAGCACAGGCCGGTCGAACATGGTGTAACTTCCTTGAGTTGTCGTACCCCTTAGCATAGGTAGGCCCTGCTCCAGCGTCCATTCACGGGAGAGCCGGTACCCTTCTGCTAGACTGGTAAACCTTTACCAGCCGTTTCACAGGACTCCCGTGCCCTCATCCTTCGCTTCCCTGCCGCTGGCCGAGGCCATGCAGGCCAATCTGGCCGAACTCGGCTACCTGAGCATGACGCCCATCCAGGCGGCCAGCCTGCCCATCATCCTCAAGGGCCAGGATCTCATCGCCCAGGCCAAGACCGGCTCGGGCAAGACGGCGGCCTTTGGCATCGGCCTGTTGACGGGGCTCAACCCGCGCTATTTCGGCTGTCAGGCCCTGGTCCTCTGTCCGACCCGCGAGCTGGCGGATCAGGTGGCCCGCGAACTGCGGCGCCTGGCGCGCACCACGCCCAACCTGAAGATCCTGACCCTCTGTGGCGGCATGCCGCTGGGGCCGCAGATCGCCTCACTGGAGCACGGCGCCCAGGTGATCGTCGGCACCCCGGGGCGGGTGCAGGAACACCTGCGCAAGGGCACCCTGGTGCTGGACGGTCTCAACGTCGCGGTGCTCGACGAAGCCGATCGCATGCTCGACATGGGCTTCATCGACGCCATCGCCGACATCCTTCGGCAGACCCCGGCGCGGCGGCAGACGCTGCTGTTTTCCGCGACCTACCCGGAAGGCATCGAGCGCCTGGCCGAGGATTATCTGCGCGCGCCGCTGCGCATCAGCGTCGAAAGTCAGCACAGCGAGACCCAGATCCGTCAGCGCTTCTACGAGATCGCCGCCCAGGATCGCCTGGCTGCCGTGGTGCGCCTGCTCAGGCACCATCGCCCGGCCAGCGCCGTGGCCTTCTGCCAGACCCGCCAGCAGTGCCAGGAGGTGGTCGAGGCGCTGCACGCCCAGCGCATCTCCGCCGCTGCCCTGCATGGCGACCTGGAGCAGCGCGAGCGGGACCAGGTGCTGGCGATGTTCGCCAACCGCAGTCTCTGCGTGCTGGTGGCCACCGACGTGGCGGCCCGTGGCATCGACGTGGCCGGTCTGGAAGCCGTGATCAACGTGGAGCTGTCTCGCGATCCGGCGGTGCACGTGCATCGCATCGGCCGCAGCGGTCGCGCCGGTGAACAGGGCTTGGCGCTGTCGCTGGTGGCACCGGCCGAGGCCAGCCGCGCCCAGGCCATCGAGGTACAGCAGGGTTCGCCGCTGGATTGGCAGCCGCTGGGTGCCCTGCGCGACACCCCGGAGCCGCTGGTGCCGACCATGCACACCCTGGCCCTGGCGGCCGGCAAGAAGGACAAGCTGCGCCCCGGCGACATCCTCGGCGCCCTTACCGGCGACGCCGGCCTGCCCGGTGCCAAGATCGGCAAGATCACCCTGTTCGACAACCAGGCTTTCGTCGCCGTGGAACGCGATATCGCCCGCCAGGCGCTGCAGCGGCTGAGCGAAGGCAAGATCAAGGGGCGATCGATCAAGGTGCGGATGTTGTAGGTTGATCTATCGCGGCCATGGGCCGCTCCTACAGGTATCCAACCTATCCGTAGGAGCGGTCGCTACGGCGCACCGGCATGGCCGCGATAGTGGCGTAGGTTGGGTTGAGCGTAGCGAAGCCCAACGGTGCCCCATCGCACCGAAGTGCAGGCTAACCTTCGATCCCCATCCGCCGCCTGGCGCGATGCGAGGAGCCATTGCGCACCGCCCAGCGCAGCACCGGCGCGGTGGCACCGATACCGGTACGAATCAGCCGTTTTTGCAACGGGCCCTGGTGGAAACCGAGCTCCTCGCTGGCCCAGTCGGGCAAGAGGTCGATGCCGGCCTGCATCATCAGGGACCCGAAGGGTTTGGCTAGGGCGCTGGGTGCAGGCGCCTGCAGCAACACCCGGCAGACCTCGCGACTGCGTTCGTCGCAGACCAGCTGGGGACGGATCCCCTGGTAGTAGGCGGCGATCTCCGCCCGTGAACGGGGGACGTCGGTCGCCCCCAGGCGTTCGGCGACCAGGGCGATCTCGGCGTAGTAGCGGTCCTGTTCGGCGCCCGGCAACTGGGGATCGAAATAGCGCAGGTAGGCCGCGAGGAAATGACTGACCTCGGCCACATGGACCCAGGTCAGCAGCGCCGGGTCTTCGGCGCTGTAGGGGCGGCCATCGGCGGCCTGGCCGCGGATATGACGGTGGATGGCCTGGACCCGGGCGATCAGCCGCTCGGCGTCGCCGCGACTGCCAAAGGTGGTGGCGGCGATGAACTGACCAGTGCGCCGCAGGCGGCCGAGCATGTCTTCGCGAAACTTCGAATGGTCCCAGACCCCGGCCAGGGCCAGCGGGTGCAGCGTCTGCATCAGCAGGGCGGCGATGCCGCCGATCAGCATGCAGGTGAAGTCGCTGTGCACCCGCCAGGGAACGCTGCCCGGTCCGAACAGCCCGGGATCGCCCGGTGGCTGCTCGTAATCGACCTCGCCCAGAGACAGTCCGGTCAGGCTCATCACCTGCCGCTCGATACGCTTGCGGATCAGCTCCATGGGCTAGCGCGGCAGCAGGTAGAGGGCGGCGTATTGCAGCAGCATGATGGTCTTGCCGTCCAGCAGTCGACCGTCGCGGGCCATGGCGAGGGCCTCGTCGAAAGGCAATTCCAGCAGCTCGATGTCCTCGCCTTCCTCGTGCAGTCCGCCACCGTCGGCGATGCGCTGATCGGCGCGGTATTCACCGGCGAAGAAGTGCAGCAACTCGGTCACCGAGCCGGGACTCATGAAGGCGTCGAACAGGTGCTGAACGTTGTCCAGGCGGTAACCGGTCTCTTCCTCGACCTCGGCCTTGATACGCGCTTCGGGCGCGGCCGCGTCGAGCAGGCCGGCGGGGGTCTCCACCAGCAGGCCGTCGTCCAGGCCGTTGCCCAGGGTGGGCAGGCGGAACTGACGGATCAGCAGCACGGTGCGTCTGTCGCGGTCGTAGAGCAGGATGGTGGCGCCGTTGCCGCGGTCGTAGGTCTCCCGGGTCTGGCGTTGCCAGCTGCCGTCACGGCGCAGGTAGTCGAAGGTGGTCTTCTTCAGCAGGCCCCAGTCAGCGGAAAGGGTCTCGACCTGCTGGATGCGAAAGCGAGGGGTGTCGGGCATGGGGGCTCGTCTGGACAGGAGGCTTCGGGCCACGGTAGCAGAAGCGGTGCCTTTTTGAGGCACGCACCGTGACTCCGGGTTCCACCCAGCCGCGAGAACGGCTGCCCCCCGACGTTTAGAACCAGCGGTCGTTCTTCTTCCTGCCCCGCGTCATGGACGGCAGGATCAGCCCGGCCAGCAGGCCCGCGCCGGCGATGCTGCCGCCATAGACCATGTACTGCATCAGTGCCTGCTTGTTCTCGTTGCCGAGCTTGGCCTGGGTGCTGCGCAGTTCCGACTGGGCCTGGGTGAGCTGGGCGTCGAGGTCCTTGCGGCGGCTCTCCAGTTCGTCGATCTGCTGCTTGCGCGAATCCAGGGTCTCCTGCATCCCCTGGACGCGATTCTTCCAGCTGTCATCGATGGTCTTGAGCTGGCCGCTCAGCTCGGCCACCTGCTGTTCCAGCTGCGGCAGGCGCTCGGCCTGGCCGGGCTTGTCCTGCAGGTCGCTGTTGGGAATCCAGACGGTGCTGCCGCCTTCGCCGCGCACCTGGCTGTAGTCGCCCTGGGTGCTGATCAGCTCGACCTTCTGCCCGGACTTGAGGGTGCCGACGATGCGATAGCCATCGGTAGGCCCACTGCGGACATAGGTGGTCAGGCTGTCGCTGACCCAGCGAGCATTGCCTTCCTGGGCCACGGCGGTGCCGGCCAGGGAGGCGAGGGAGGCGGCCAGGCAGAGGCCGAGATGCGGTAGGCGGGACAACAGGCGAGAAGGGGACATGGGCATGATCGGGTCTGTATGCATGAGCTGAAAAGATGAAGGCCGTGGTGAACAGGCCGGATTATTGTGGGGCAGTACCCTAGCAAGCTGCCGCGATCTATCCGCCAACCCGTAGCGCCCTCTGTTCGAGACGGTGAAGCAGTTCAAGCTTTGGCGGCGGAAAGCGACGGTCAGTGTCATCTTGCCGCCATGTACTGGGCAGCGGAAGGCGCAAAGCCGTTCAGAATCTTGCGGCGCTTCAGAGGCGGTGGAGCAGATCCAGGCTCAAGGCCGCGAGTGCACCCAGACCGGCGCAACCAAAGGCCAGCGCCTTGCCCCACCAGCGTTTCCAGGCGATGGCGCCGGCGATCATGCCCACTCCGCAGAGCAGGAGGCCGGACTTGAGATAGAAGTCGGACCAGGCGAGCAGCTGATCGATGAAGTCGAAGAGGTCTTGGAATTCCTGCGGCATGGGGGCCTCCTGGCGCGTTGGCGCTATTGAGTCGCCGGGGCCGTGGTCGTTCCCTGGCAATCCGCGGCCAGCAGCCGTTCCGCTGAGCCGAAATCGCCTGGCTGGCTGCCCGCGCGTCCGGCCAGCAGCAGGAACTGGCGACCGGCGTCCTGGCTCGGCAGCGCCACCACCGCCAGCGACAAGCGCGGATCTGGCAGCGGATAGGGCGGCTGGCTGGCCAGAGCCTGGAAGAAGTCCGTGGCCCGCAACTGGGTTTCGCTCAGGCGCCGCGCCTGATAGCGACTGTCCGCCAGCGCCACTGGCAGGGCGCGCCAGTGTTCATCGATGTCTGGCGCCAGCTGCCACAGCTGTTGGCGCAACTCGGGCCGCAGGCAGGCGAGGTGCACATGCAATTGATCCTGGCTGCGCCCGCTGGGGGCATTGAGGGCGAGGGCGATCCGCTCATCCGCCACGGGTGCCTGGCCCCAGGCGCTCAGATACCAGCGCTGGCGCCAGGCCAGGCCGAACCAATTGGGTTGGCCTGGCTGCCAGAGCGCCGGACTCTCCAGCCCGCGCAGGGGGCGTAGGGGCACCAGGATGAAATGCTGACGCTCGCCGGGCGCACGCAGCATGGCGAAGCCGGGATCCTCTACCACCTGGCGACAGGGCGCCGCCAGGCCAGTGAGCCGGGCATTGGGCACACAGAGTGCCGTCGTGACCTGGCGCAGCAGCTCGCGGTTGGAGCAGCCCGTCAGCGCCAATCCCAGCATCAGCAGCGACAGCAGATGCCAGCACGACGGACGGACGCTGGACGGCAGCGAACATCTGCGCGAGCCTCGCTTCCAATGGGTATCAAGGCAACGCAGCTGGGAGTCAGCCATGGCCAATGGGTGGGCCGGAGACGGCGCGGTTCAGGAACAGATCGACAGCACGGTGGACGATGCGGTGCAGCGCGCCCGCAGTCGTCTGCATCGAGGCGCGAGCCTCACCCACTGCGAGGAGTGCGGCGACGCCATCCCCGAGGCGCGCCGCCAGGCGGTCCCGGGTGTACACCTGTGCATCCGCTGCCAGTCCGAGCAGGACGCCGAAGACCAGCGCGCCGGCGGCTACAACCGGCGGGCGAGCAAGGACAGTCAGTTGCGCTAGGGCTGGATTGGCTAGTGTCATGATGCGGCGACCCGGACAGGGCTGGACATCTTGCAGGATCGAGGGCTGACGGTTTGTACCATACGGGCCCTTCTTCAGCAGCTGGCATGAGGCGTGCCGGCTGCTGAGTGAGGCTGCCAGCAGGAGTCAGTCGGGATGCACCGCATAGCCTCGCAGTCGGTTACCGTCAGGATCCAGTACGACGAAGCTGCGGCCGAACGGCAGGTTGGTTGGCGGTGAGAGCTCTTCTGCGCCCTGCGTGCGCCAGCGGTCGTACAGCTCATCCACTGCCGACATGCTGGCTACCTTGAAGCCCAGTTCACCTGTCGCGCTGCCCGTGCCAACCGCGGGAACCACGGCCTCCCTTGCCCACAGGCCCAGAGCGAGACCGGACGGGAGCACGAAGAGAGCGAAGCCAGGGCCGTCCTCGACCGGGGTGAGGTCGAGCAATTTAGCGTAGAAATCCCGGCTGGTACGGACATCGGCAACGTAGAACATCAGACTGGTGCTGTAGGGCATGGTACATCTCCTCTGTGGTGATGTCGCCCAGTCTAGGGATCCCCACTGCCAGTTTCTGTCAGTAGTCAGCCAGCCGTGTCGCGCTGGCGCTCCATCTGCTTGCGCCAGTCCCTGAGCAGGGCCTGGCGACGCTGTGGATAGCGTTGCTCACTGGGCTCGAACGCGAGGATGCGATCGGCACGAAAGCTACGGAAGTCCTCACGCAACTCACACCAGCCCAGCAGCACCCGGGCGGAGTCGAAGTAGGCCAGCGCGAAGGGCCAGATGGTGCGCCGGGATTCGCTGTCAGTGGCATCGCGATAGACCAGGGTGAGCTTGGTTTCCTGGCGTATGGATTGACGCAAGATCGCCGGATCGACCTGATTGCGGGGTGTTTCCCGACTCGGCCCGATAAGCAGGGTGGTCATGGCCAGCTCGTTTTGCAGCTCGCTCGGCAGGACCGCGGAGATTCGGGCCAGGGCATTACTGGCCGCCGCCGCCAGGCTGCCATCGGTGCGTTCGGCCACCCAGCGCGAGCCGAGCACCAGGGCCTCCAGTTCTTCGGGCGTGAACATCAGCGGTGGCAGCAGAAAACCCGGTTTGAGGATATAGCCGACACCCGGTTCGCCCTCGATGGCCGCGCCCAGCGCCTGCAGGCTGGCGATATCGCGGTACAGGGTGCGCAGACTGACCCCTGTTTCCGCCGCCAAGGCGCGGCCACTCACGGCGCGGCGGTGCCGGCGCAAGGCCTGGAGCAGATCGAACAGGCGTTCTGAGCGGGACATCCGCGCAGTTTAATCCTGCGGATGGCGATGCTCTAGCAGGGCTGTAGACGTCGCTCGGCAACACTCAGGTACTGGCCCAGTTCAGCCAGGCCAATTGCATCGAGTTCGTTAAGGTCGCCAGCGCATCTTTGACTATTCAGGATCAAGCAACCGGGATATCAGGCATCCTGCCGATAACCAAGGCGTAGCCGCAGCCGGTCGTTGACGAGCATCAGGGCGCTGCCGGGATCTGCAGGCCACGTTGCACCGCCGGGCGGGCGAGGAAGGCGTCGAGGGCGCGACGGACCTCGGGAAAGTCTTGGAAGCCGACCAGGTTGGCCACCTGGTAGACCTCCAGCAGAGCGCGGATCCAGGGGAAGGTGGCGATGTCGACGAGGCTGTAGTCCTCGCCCAGGATCCAGGTGCGGCCCTTGAGCTGGCCATCCAGTACGCCGAGTAGGCGCCGCGCTTCGGCCACATAACGCTCGCGGGGCCGCGGGTCTTCGATGGCCTTGCCAGCGAATTTGGTGAAGAAGCCGAGCTGGCCGAACATGGGACCAATACCCCCCATCTGGAACATCAGCCACTGGATGGCTTGGTAGCGCCGGGCCGGATCCTCGGGCAGCAGGCGCCCGGTCTTTTCCGCGAGATAGAGCAGGATGGCGCCGGACTCGAACAGTCCGAGGGGTTCGCCACCGGGACCCTCGGGGTCGAGGATGGCGGGGATCTTGTTGTTGGGGCTCAGCGAAAGAAATTCCGCGGTGTGCTGATCGTCCTGGCCGAAGTCGATGCGATGCACCTCATAGGGCAGGCCAAGCTCCTCCAGCAGGATGGCGACCTTGACGCCGTTGGGCGTGGGCAGCGAGTAGAGCTGCAGGCGCTCGGGATGCCGGGCGGGCCAGCGGTGGGTGATGGGAAAGCGGGACAGATCGGCCATGGTGGACTCCTTGGAAAGAGGACGGTTTTGGGTGAGACCGGCCGGCGCGGTCTAGGTTGCCGGTCTTCAGCGAAGCGGAACTTAGCGCGCTGCCCGCCTCTCCATCTGGGGAGTGCCCGCCTTCAGCCCCGCACCCGAGGACTCCCGATGCTTCCCCACAGTCAGCAGGGCAGCGGTTCGCCCACCTTCGTGCTCATGCACTTTCTCGGCGGCTCCCACCGCACCTGGTTTCCCACCGTGCCCTATCTGGATGGCGAGCACCGCTGCGTGGCGCTCAATACGCCAGGCTTTGGCGATGCCGCCGAGGTTGAGGGCTACAGCGTGGCGGAGATGGCCGATCAAGTGGATGCCAGCATCCGCGCCTTGGGTCTGGACCGTTGCATCCTGGTCGGCCATTCGATGACCGGCAAGGTAGCTGTGGTGCTGGCGGCGCGGCGGCCGGAGTATCTGGTCGGCCTTATCCTGGTGGCGCCTTCGCCGCCCGGGCCGCAACCCATGAGCGAGGCGGACCGCGATGCCCAGCGCGCCTATGGCAAGAGCCGGGCGGAGGCCGAGGCCTTCGTCGACGACTCAAGCGCCCATCGCCTGCCGGATCCCATTCGCGAGGTGGTGATCGCCGACGCCCAGCGGCTGAATCTTCAGGCCTGGCGTGCCTGGGTCGATCACGGCAGTCGTGAAGACTGGAGCGATCGGATCGAGACCCTGGATTATCCGGTGCTGCTGGTCTGCGGCGCCGATGACCAGCAGGTGCCCGGTCCGGACGAACAGCGCCGGACCACTCTGGCGGCCTTTCCCAATAGCCGACTGGAGGTGATTCCCGGTGCCGGCCACCTGATGCCGCTGCAAACGCCCCAGGCCCTGGCGCGGTTGATGCTCGATTTCGCCCGGAAGCTCTGATCCATGGATTCGTTGACCCAGGCCGTACTCGGCGCCACCGTCCAGACCGCGCTGTTGGGGCGCTGGCAGGGCCGCCGCGCCCTTCTCTATGGCGCTGCTCTGGGCACCCTGCCGGATCTCGATGTGGTCATCGACTACGGCAACGCCGTCAACGAGATGACCTACCACCGCGGCTTCAGCCATTCGCTGTTCGTGCTGACCGGGGTGGCCCTGTTGCTGACCTGGCTGTGCGGGCGCTGGCGCAATCCGGGTTACAGCCAGCGACGACTGTTCCTGACCCTCTGGCTGGTGCTCATCACCCATCCGCTGCTGGATGCCTTCACCACCTACGGTACCCAGCTGTTCTGGCCTTTGCCGAGCACCCCGGTGGCCTGGTCCAGCGTCTTCATCATCGATCCGCTCTATACCTTGCCACTGTTGCTGGCGGTGCTCGCCGGGCTGGTGGCTGGCCCGCGTGGACGCTCGCCACGGCTGGCCGTGGCGGCGTTGGCGCTGTCCACGGGTTATCTGGGCTGGACGCTGGTGGCCAAGTATTCCGCCGAACACCAGGTGCGCGAGGTGCTGGCAACCCAGGGGCAGACGGACGCGCGCCTGTTCAGCGCGCCCCTGCCGTTCACCAGTCTGCTCTGGCGAGTCATGGTGGACGATGGTCCGGAGCGCTACCGGGAAACTTGGGTCGGCCTGTTCGACGACCGCCCGCCGCAGCTGGTCCCGCTGCCGCGAGGGGGCGAGCTGGCACCCATCCTCGCCGATTCCCCGGCCGAACAGCGCCTGCGCTGGTTCACCGACGACTGGCTGAGGTACGACCGCCTCGGCAACGACCTGGTGGTGACCGATTTGCGCCTGGGTGCCACCGGTTACCACAGCTTTCGCTTCGTGCTGGCTCAGCGCGACACGAGCGGCTGGCGGCTGGTGGCCGAGCCTTCGTTGTGGCCGCGCGAGCGAGGTGGTCGCGAGCAGCTGACGGTAGTCTGGCGCAGACTCTGGCATCCGGAGCTACCGGCGCCGGTGGCGGAGTGGGCCGCACGGTTGTCGCGGCTGCCGGACTGACGCCAGGCGTCCAGCAGCACCCGCCACCAAGGACGGCGGGCTTCGTGCAATGCCGTCAGGCGATCCAGGCCGATATCGGCCAGTTCTTCGTCCGACAGCTCCAGCAGGGTGCGGCGGGTGCTCAGCTGGCGCTGGAACAGCAGCCAGCAGCCGCTGGTGTGGGTCCGATCATGAAGGCGGGCGTCTCTGGGCATGGCGTCTCTCCTGTGCTGTCCCCATGCTCCGCCGTTGGCCCGTCCAGGGGCAGGTCCAGGCCGGTCGGTTGTCCGCCATACAGCCGCCTTACAGCAGGCAGCTGTATGGTAGGTGGCGTGGCCATCTGTATGGGGCGCGATCCGGTCCGGCACCGCTATAGTCCGGACATGAATCGCTATCAGCTGTTGGCCGACGCGCTCGGCCGCCGTATCGAACAGGGCCTCTATCGACCGGGCGAACGCCTGCCGTCGGTACGGGCCCTGGCTCAGGAGCACGGGGTGAGCCTGGCTACGGTGCAACAGGCCTATCGGCTGCTGGAGGATCGCGGCCTGGTCGAGCCACGGCCCAAGTCCGGCTATTTCGTCCGCCTGGAAAGACGCGCCATCGAGTTGCCGCGGGTGACCCGACCAGCGCGTTGGCCGGTGGAGGTCTCCGGCTGGGAACCGGTACGCGAGCTGATGACCAGCACCCCCGACTCGGTGCGGGTGCAACTCGGTCGCGGCCTGCCGGATACCGAGGCGCCGACCCTGGCGCCCTTGCTCGCCGGCATGGCACGCCTGGCGCGGCGACCAGGCAATGCCGGACTGTCCTACGACAGCATCCAGGGTGTGGCGGCGCTGCGGGAGCAGGTCGCACGACTGCAACTGGATGCCGGCTGCGTGCTGACCGCCGACGAGATCGTCATCACCAGCGGTGCCCACGAAGCCCTGGCTACGGCCTTGCGCGCCACCTGCCAGGAGGGTGACATCGTCGCGGTGGATTCGCCGACCTTTCACGGGGTGATGCAGACCCTCAAGGGCCAGGGCCTCAAGGCACTGGAGATCCCCACCGATCCGCGCACCGGCATCAGCCTGCCGGCGCTGGAACTGGCCCTGGAGCAATGGCCGGTACGGGCCATCCAACTCACCCCCAGCTGCAACAACCCCCTGGGCTACTGCATGCCCGAGGCCAACAAGCGTCAGCTGGTGGCCCTGGCGCGCAAGCACGACCTGGCGGTGATCGAAGACGACGTCTATGGCGACCTGCTCTATGGCTATCCGCGGGCGCGGGCGCTCAAGGCCTTCGACGAGGACGACCGGGTGGTGCTCTGCAGTTCCTTCTCCAAGACTCTGGCGCCTGGGCTCAGGGTCGGCTGGGTGGCGCCTGGGCGCTATGCCGAGCGCATCCTGCACCTCAAGTACATCGGCACCGGCTGCACCGCGCCCCAGCCGCAGCTGGCCATCGCCGAATTCATCGCCGCTGGCCACTACACGGCCCATGTCCGGCGGATGCGTGCCCAGTACCAGCGCAATCGCGACCTGATGAGCGCCTGGGTGCAGCGCTACTTTCCGGCCGGCACCCGGGTCAGCCAGCCTCAGGGCAGCTTCCTGCTCTGGGTGGAGCTGCCTGAAGCCTGCGACAGCCACAGACTCAATCGCGAATTGCTCGCCCAGAGCGTCCAGATCGCCTGTGGCAGCATCTTTTCCGCCTCGGGCAAGTACCGCAACTGCGTGCGGCTGAACTATGCCCAGGCCCAGCGCCCGGGGATCGAGGAGGGGGTACGGCGCGTCGGTGAAGCGGCTTGTCGGCTACTCGACGAGGCGCTGGCGCGGTCGGCGGCGGTGCCTGTCTAGCCGACCCTGGCGTACAGCGCGAAGTCTTCGCCACCGAGACGAGGTTTCGCCCGCCCTCTACACTGGCAGTTTTGAGCGAGGACTCCCTATGCCGCCCCGTCTCTATCTTGCCGGTCCCGAGGTGTTTCGCCCCGACGCCGTCGCCCATGGCGAAGCGCTCAAGGCGCTCTGCGCCAGCCAGGGCTGCGTGGGCCTGTTTCCACTGGACAACGCCATCCCGCCGGAGCTGAGCGAGCCGCGTAAACAGGCAGCCTGGATCTATCGGGCGAATCTGGCGCTGATCGAGCAGGCCGATGGCGTCCTGGCCAGCCTGGATTTCTTTCGCGGCGCCGAGCCCGACAGCGGTACCTGCTTCGAGGTGGGCTATGCGGTGGCGCTGGGCAAGCCGGTGGTGGGCTATGTCCCGGAGACGGGTAGCCTGGCCGAGCGGATTCGCGCGCGGCATCCCGAGTGGGTGGGAAAGGGGTTGCTGGATAAGGACGGCTGGACGCTGGAGGAATTCGGCTTGCCGCTCAACCTGATGTTGGCGGTGCCCGCCACGCTCGTCGTCGGCGGACCTGAGGTTGCCCTGGCGGTGTTGCGCGAGCGGTTGGGCTAGCGGGGCAGTTAGGTACGACCCGTTCCCCGCCTCTCTCCCCGGGGGAGAGAGGCGGATGGCACATGATCAGCCGCGCGCCAGGGGTGCCAGTTCGTCCAGCCCGCTGTGGCCGTCGGCATAGGCCGCTCGGAAGCTGTCGCGCTGCTGCCAGCGCGACCAGAAGGCCGCCAGGTGCTCGAAGCGCTCGTCCAGCGGCGTCTGGTTGGTGGGGAACTTGGAGAAGGCGATGGCGGTGCACAGGGTGATGTCGGCGAAGGTCGGCGCTGCGCCACCCAGCAGCCACTCGCGACCATCGGCCAGGTGCCGATCCACCATGGCCGCGTGCATCAGGGCCTCCTTGCGGCAATGCTCGCCCCACTGCGGATTGTGGGTCAGCTCCAGCTTGTGGCCGAGGCCTTCGTGCTGCACATGGAACATGGTCACGATGCGATAGAGCACATGGACGAAGATGCGGTCGTTCCACATGGCGTCCTGGCCCTGCTCCAGCGGCGTTTCGCCCATTACCTTACGCCCGGGATAGCTGTTATCCAGATAGCGGGCGATGGCCGCGCTTTCGGCCAGGTAACCGCCCTCGGCGAGTTCCAGGGTAGGCGTCTCGCCCCAGGGATTGCGCTTGAGGTGCTGCCACTGGCGCTGCTCGCCCTCGGGCGCCATCTTGAGGATGACCTCCTCGAACTGGTCGGCGATGCCCTTTTCATGGATGAACAGCCGTAGGCGCTGGGGATTGGGAAAGGCGGACGGCGAGGTGAAGAGGCGTAGCTTGGCCATGGCGGACTCCGGAAAAGGAACAGACGAAGCATGCGACTGCGGGCAGTCCTGCAGCGTTCGTACAGGGCGACCAAGGATGCTGGGCCAGGGCAGGGGATGAACAACCAAACCTCTGTATGCCGTTCATGCACAGAGTCGATTGGTCAGGCGGGCGTTTAGCTCACGAGGCTAAGCGCCGTAGGTTGGCGCTGAGCGTTGCGAAGCTCAACAGCGTGGCTGGGCCTTAGGTGATGTTGGGCTTCGCGGGTGCTCAACCCAACTTACAAGAGCCATGCCCCGCGCCGTAGGTTGGTGCTGAGCGTAGAGAAGCCCAACAGCGTGGCTGGGTCTTGGGTGATGTTGGGCTTCGCTGGCGCTCAACCCAACCTACGGGTGCGGTGCCAACCTGTGAGTGCCTTAGTTGGCTCTCTTGCTGTCCACCTGGTCCAGGCGGCCGCCGCGAAAGGTGAGGAAATACAGCATGCCGTTCCAAGGGCCGTAGGCCCATTCCTCGACGAATTCGACCTGGCGATAGCCGTAGCCGTCGGTGACCTGGCGCTCGCCCAGGGGCGTGACGCTCAGGGGGTCGCCGCACTTGCCGCGAACCTCGTGGGTGGTGGAGCCGGTGGAGACCAGGGCGCTGCCGCAACGCAGCGACGCGGCCTGGCTGGTACCGGTGGCGAGCAGAAGCAGCAACAGCAGGGCGCGAGGGGTCATTGGCGCTGGAACTCGATGCGACTGAGGCGGTTGGCTTCGAAGGTGAGGATGTAGTTGGCGCCGTTCTTCGGGCCGTACACCCATTCTTCGATCACCGCCTCGCGGCGTTCGTTGCGGCCCAGTTCGTAGCCCACCAGGTCGCGATGGGCGGGTTCGCCGCATTTTTGCAGCACTTCGAAAGCGCGATCGCCCCGGCTGACCAGGGCGTTGCCGCACCTCATGGAATCGGCGGCGGCGCCGGTGGCGACCAGCAGGGTGAGGGCGGCGAGCAGGCAACGCATGGGAGTCTCCTGACCGGTCAGAGCACCCCGAGCTGCAATTGCGCGGCCGTGGGCGATTCGCCGGATTGGGCTTGAGTACTGACGTCCAGCAGATAGACCCGCTGGGCATCCAGTTTCGCCGTCTCCACCAGATAGGTCTTGATGGCCCCCGCGCGTTGCTGGGCCAGGCTGCGCAGGAGGCCGTCGTTGCCGCTCCAGGCTTCGAGCACCGCTTGGCGCAGGCGCGCCGTGCGGGTGGCATCGTCAAGACTATCCCATTCCTGCGGCGGTTGCGCCTGCAGTCGCAGGCGATACAGGCCTTCCAGCAGCGGAGCACGCATGTCGGCGGGGACCTGCAGCTGGCTCGGATCGGCCGGGACCTTGTCGCCGCGGCGTTGCAGCAGGTTGAAGTACTGGGTCTGGAAGTCCTTTTCCAGCTGGCTGGCGGCCAGGGCGCGACCGTCACTGGCGGCGCTGGCATGCCCCTTCACCTCCACCGTGAGTTGCGGCCGCTGGCGCAGGGCCGCGGCCAGTTTGTCCAGCTCGCCGCGGGCCTGGGCCGAGAGGGTGGTGCTGCCGGCGGCGAAGTCGATGGCGCTGAGATCCGCTTCATGCCCGCCGACCAGTCCCGCCAGCATGCGGAAGGGCGCCTGGACGGCGCGGCTGAGCACGTTGCGCAGGGTCTGCCAGACCACCGGCATGACGCTGAAGTTGGGGTCGGCGAGATTGCCCGCCACCGGCAGGCGCAGGTCGATGCGACCGTGGCTGTCCTTGAGCAGGGCCACGGCCAGGCGCACCGGCAGGTCCACGGCGTCCTTGCTGTCCACCCGCTCGCCCAGTTCCAGCTGGTCGAGCACCACATGGTTCTGCGCTTGCAGCCGGCCGTCGTCGATGCGGTACTGCAGATCCAGGTCGAGGCGCCCCTTGCGCACCGCATAGCCGGCGAACTTGCCGGTATAGGGCGACAGAGTGGTGAGTTCGACCTGGCGGAAATAGGCGGTCACGTCCAGCTGCTGCAAGGGATCGAGGGGATCGAGGCGGCCCTTGATCTCCACCGGCGCGAAACGGTCGACCTTGCCGGCGAGGTGGATGTCGGCCGGCTTGGAGGCGGCGGTATCGAGGGTGCCGATGCCGCCTTCCAGCGACTGGATGTTGGTGGCGAAACCGGGCTTCAGGCTGTTGTCGGCGAAGTCGGCGCTGCCGTCCTTGATGCTCACGCCGCCGATGCGGATCTGCAGCGGTGGCGAGCTGTCCTTCGACGCGGTTTTCGGCTGGGGCACCAGCAGGGCGCTGAAGTTGTTGCTCAGGTCTTCGTTGATCACCAGGGTGCCATAGGGCTTTTCCAGGTCGATCCTGTCGATGACCAGCTGTTTACCAAGGGTAAAGGCGATGCCCTGCAGGTCCAGCCGCTGCCAACGCATGAAGTCCTGCTGGTGCAGGGTATCGAGCACATGCACCTGGGTGACCTGGGCCGCGCCGCTGACGGTGAGCCCCAGCGGCTCGCCGGGTTTCAGGGCCACCTTGAGCCGACTGGCCAGCTGGCCGCTGCGGATCTCCAGGCGCACATAGGGGCTGAGATAGGGCTGGGCCTGGCGCAGGTTGAGTTCGTCGATGTCGACGTCGAAGTTGCCCTGCAGGGGGCTGAGCGTCAGCTGGCCGCTGGCGGTGATGCGACCGCGATCGCCCAAGGTGGTCTTGAGTGCCAGGTCGAAGGGTTTGTCGCCAGCGGTATCGAAGCCGTTGAGCGCCAGGTCCAGGCCGCTGAAATAGAGACTGGCCGGGTCCTGTGGCACGCGGTCCACCAGGTGCAGCTGGTTGTCGCTGAACTCGGCGTCGTCGAGCCGCACGCGCCAGGCCGGGCCACTGCTGGGGGCATCGCTGGTGGGAAAGAGTTTCTGCCAGTCGAGCGTGCCGTCCTGCTCGCGATTGCCCCAGGCATCCAGGCCGTTGCCGCGCAGGCGGGCGATGCTGACTTCGCGCCGCTGCAGATCCAGGGCGATGCCCTCGGCGGCAAGGCGCTTGAAGCTGGCCTTGGGTTCGGCACCGACCGCCTGCACGGCGACGTCGTCCAGCGCCAGGCGGCCCTGGCTAAGTTGCAGTTGCAGGCTCTTGCTCAGGTCCAGGCGGTAGTGGGTGCTGGCTTCCAGGCGCCCCTTGCCCAGCGCCAGGGGCAACTGGTTGCGTACATAGGGCCACCAGGGCGCCAGGCTGACGCCCTTGAGGTTCAGGTCGCCTTCGCTGCGTAGCGGCAAGAGATCCAGGCTGCCCTTCCAGGTGAGCTGGCCGCCCTGGGCGGTGGTGGCGGTCAGTGCCAGTTGGCCGGGGGTATCGCCGCTGCGGGTGCGGAAATCCTGCAGGGTGGCATCCAGGGGGGTGAAGGTGGCCTCCACCGGCTGGGCGCCCTGGGCGTCGAGGAAGTGCAGGCGCCCCCCGACCAGGGCGATGCGCTCGATATGTACCGGGAAGGGCTGGCTTGGCTCCGCATCCGCTGGCGTCGGCGCGGCAGTGGTGGCGGGTTCGCTGCGCCAGAGCTGGGCCAGATTGACCTGGCCACCCTTGGCGATGCGCAGATCGACCTGGGGCTGGTCGAGGCGTACCTCGGTCAGGTGCAGGGTGCGGCGCCAGAGGCTGTCCCATTGCAGATCGGCCGAGAAGCCTTCGGCGGCAATCACGGGATGCTCCGCCGAGCCGATTAGCAGCTGGTCGGCGTGCAACTCCAGGGTGAAGGGGTTGAAGCTCAAGGCCTGCAGGCTGGCCGGCTGGGTGAGGCGCTCGGCCAGCGTCTGGTTGAGGTAGTGCAGGGCGAGGCGCGGCCCGACCAGGAAACCGAGCAGACTGTAGAGGGCCAAGAGCGCGAGCAGCACGAGGCTCGCTTTCACAATTCTGGACATGCAGGCATCTAGGACGGCGAAGGTGGCCGGATTATGGCACGGCGCCTCCGGCGACAAGGGCGGTGGCTGTCCCAAAAGCTATGGGTCTGACCTTCTGTAGCCGCCTGGCGACCGTACGGCGGGCCTTGGTAGAAATAGTCATCCTTTAAATTTTTTGAAATGTTATTGCAATAAATCTGTAGTGAAGTGACCGCCCGCGCCATCCTCTCGGTCCCTTTCCATGAATCCCTCTCGTTCTCTGCGTGCTCAATTGCTGCTGCTCATTGGCGGCGGTCTCGTCCTGTTGCTGGCACTGGCCCTGGCCGGTTTCGGCTTGCTGTCCCGGCAATTGGATGGCTATCAACGCCTCCTCACGGGTCCGCTGGAGGAGGCACGCCTGGTGGACGCCACCAATCTGGCCTTCAAATCCCAGGTGCAGGAGTGGAAGAACGTATTGCTGCGCGGCGGTGCCGCCGACCAGCGTGAGCGCTACTGGAAGCAGTTCCAGGAAGAAGAAGCCCGAGTCCAGGCGGCGCTGGAGCAGTTGCAACGCCGGGCCGACGAACCCGAGCTGCGTCAGCGCCTGCAGCAACTGGCCCGGAGTCACAGAGATATGGGCGAAGCCTATCGCCGCGGGCTGGCGGCCTATGTAGCGGCGGACTATGTCGCCGCCCAGGGCGATGTCGCGGTCAAGGGCATCGACCGGGCGACCAGCGAGCAGCTGTCCAGTCTGGTCACCGACCTACATGAGCGGGCTAACGACCAAGCCGAGGCCCTGAGCGCCGAGGCGCGGCGCACCGTGCTGCTGGCAGTGGGCGCCATGCTCGCCTTCGCCGCCCTGATCGCCCTGCTCAGTGCCTGGCTGGTCAACCGCCGCATCGTCGGACCGCTGGCGCGGGTCACCGAGCAGCTGGTCCAGCTCAGCGAGGGGCGCCTGGGGCAGCCCCTGGCCGAGTCGCGGCGCGACGAGGTAGGTCGGCTGGCACGCGCCGCCAATCGTCTGCGCGACTTTTTCGTCGATCTGGCCGGCCAGTTGCGCCAGGGTACCGGGGCGCTCGATGCCACCACCCAGGAATTGGGCGCCATCGCCCAGCGCAGCGGCGAGGGCATCCGCGATCAGTTCTCGCGTACCGATCAGGTGGCCACCGCCATGCACGAGATGAGCGCCACCGCGGAGGAGGTGGCCCGCCATTCCGGCAGTGCCGCCACGGCGGCCAACGACGCGGATCGCGCGGCCCGGGAAGGCGAGACGAGCATGACCCAGACCATCGCCACCATCGAACGGATGCACGCTGAAATCACCCGCACCGCCGCCGTCATCGCCCGTCTGGAGCACGACAGCGAGCGTATCGGGAGTGTGCTGGAAGTGATCCGCGGCATCGCCGACCAGACCAATCTGCTGGCGCTCAATGCCGCCATCGAAGCCGCTAGGGCAGGGGACGCCGGACGCGGCTTCGCCGTGGTAGCCGATGAGGTGCGCAGCCTGGCGGTGCGCACGGCCAGTTCCATCAGCGAGATCCATCAGTTGATCGCGACGCTGCAGGGCGCGGCCCACGAAGCCGCCGAAGCGGTGCGTGCGGGCGCCGCCGAAAGCAGTACCGGACGCGATCAGGTGGTCGCTTCGGGCGAGCGGCTGCGCAGCATCACCCTGGCGGTGGAGGCCATCCGCGACATGAACCGGCAGATCGCCACGGCGGCCGAGGAGCAGACCTCGGTGGCCGAGGACATCGCCCGCAACCTGGCGGAGATCGTCACCGTGGCTCGCCACAATGAAGATGACCTGGGGCGTACCCAGAGCGTCAGCGAACGTCTGCAGGGCGTTTCCCAGGATCTGTCCCAGCTGGCCGGTCGGCTGCGGGACTGATCGACGGTCACGCCGCCGTCGAGACGCTGGCTAGAGGTGTTCAGAAGGCAACGGAGTGCTCTGGCAAGGCACTTTGCCATGATCCGTCCGTCGCTCCGGATTAAGTTTGACTTAAGCACCGCCGACTAGTCTCGCGAACAGGTTGCATTCTCAGGAGGAGGCGCAGCGACGGGTCGAGCGGCTCGTGGCGAGACGACAGGAAGGCATGGGCAACCGCGAATCGAGAAACCGCGCCGCCGCCGGGAGTGCCAGATGTCCAGTCCGATCCAACTCCGTTCCATCCAGAAGAAGATCCAGTTCCTGCGTACCACCTTCAGCTATGTCGGCTGGTCGCTGTTCGGTCTGCTGCTGTGGGACGTGGCGGTCACGGTGGACGCCATGCTGTTCGTCGACGACCGCTTCGACCTGCCGCTCACGCCCCTGACCCTGCTGTGCTCGGCGCTGGTGGTGCTGATCAGTTTTCGCAACAGCAGCGCCTACGCCCGCTGGTGGGAGGCGCGCACCCTGTGGGGCGCCATGGTCAACAGTTCGCGCAGCTTCGGCCGCCAGGTGCTGACCCTGATCGACGATAACGGCAAGGCGCAGAACCGAGTCAAGGCGGTGCTGCTGCGTCGGCACATGGGCTATCTGCACGCCCTGCGCGCCCAGCTCAAGCGCCAGGACCCGGCCCAGGCCGCCGCGCCTTATCTCGCCCGTCATGAACTGGCACTGGCCGAAGGCAGCCTCAACTTCGCCAACGACATCCTCGCCGGCACCGCCGAGCTGATCGCCAGCGAATACCGCCAGGGCCGCCTGGACAGCATCCGCCTGGCGCGGCTGGAAGAAACCCTGGTGGACATGTCCAACTGGCAGGGCGGCATGGAGCGCATCGCCAATACCCCCTTGCCCTATCCCTACGTCTGCTTTCCGCAGCTGTTCAGCTTTCTGTTCTGCATCGCCATGCCGCTGGGCCTGGTCTCGACCCTGGGCTGGTTCACCCCGCTGGTGTCCACCGTGGTCGGCTTCATGCTGCTGGCGCTGGAGCGCATCGGCAGCGATCTGCAGGCCCCCTTCGCCGACAGCCAGCACCAGATCACCATGGACAAGCTGTGCGCCACCATCGAGGCCAACCTGCTGTCGATGCTGCGGCCGCGCAGCGAAGAGGGCAGTGCGGTGCTCCTGGCCCAACCCGAGACCGACGCCGCTCTGACCCGGCAGGTGGCCTGATACGCCGGCATCCTGAGATGGCGACCCTCTGCGAAGTGTGAAGACGTACGGAAAGTGGCGGGCCAGAGGGATTTCTTTGCTATCGGTACGGCACTAGCGCCGCTTCGCTCCGGTCACATTTTGCAATCTCCCCTGGCAGCGGTGGTTGGCTGGGATCCGTCGAGTCATACCGACGGCCTCTGGTGGGCTAGGGCGAGAGGTGCCGTGGGGCGTTTTGTCCTGCGACTCTTCATCTCGCTACGGATGCCCGCTCATGTCCGAAACCCGTGCCCCGGCCACCGCCGCCAGCGCCGAACCCTCGCGCCGCGCGCGTCATGCCCTGGATGCCCTGAACTTCACCCTGGCCGACGTCCGCGACGGCCTCGGGCCCTATCTCGCCATCTACCTGATCGCCGTGCGCGGCCCGGGGGAGGGCTGGAACGAGGCCACCGCCGGTTTCATCATGACCCTGGCCGGCATCGCCGGGCTGATCGCCCAGACCCCGGCTGGCGCCCTGATCGACCGGACCCGCCACAAGCGCCTCATGGTCGGCATCGCCGCCCTGGTGGTGACCGTCTGCAGCGTGATGCTGCCCTTCGTTTCCAACTTCTATGTGGTGGCGGCCACCCAGTCCTTGGCCCATGCCGCCGCGGCCCTCTTCGCCCCGGCGCTGGCGGCCATCACCCTGGGGATCGTCGGACCCAAGGCGTTCACCCGGCACATCGGCCGCAACGAGGGTTTCAACCACGCCGGCAATGCCGTCTCGGCGGCTCTGGCAGGTGGCTTGGCCTATTTCTTCGGCCCCACCGTGGTGTTCTGGCTGATGGCGCTGCTGGCGGCGGCCTCCATCGTCGCCATCGTCCGTGTCCCTCAGGACGAGATCGACGATGACCTGGCCCAGGGGCTGGGCGAGGAAAACGGCGCTCGCGACAGCAAGCCGGTGTCGGCCTGGCAGGCGCTGCTGGCCAATCGCAAGCTGCAACTGCTGGCGTTGCTGGCGGCCATCTTCCACCTGGCCAATGCCGCCATGCTGACCTCGGTCGGCCAGCAGCTAACCCATATCGTCGGCAAGGACAGCGCCACCTCACTGGTGGCCGTCTGCATCGTCGCCGCCCAGTGCGTGATGGTGCCGGTGGCCATCCTGGTGGGGCGCAAGGCCGAC
This sequence comes from Pseudomonas sp. 313, assembly GCF_000316965.1. Lineage (NCBI taxonomy): Bacteria > Pseudomonadati > Pseudomonadota > Gammaproteobacteria > Pseudomonadales > Pseudomonadaceae > Pseudomonas > Pseudomonas sp. 313. The sequence continues at coordinate 68,431 of NZ_ANBZ01000091.1, read as the reverse complement.
GTCTTCGGGCGCAAGCCGATCTTTCTCTTCGCCTTTGCCGTGCTGGCCATCCGTGGGGTGCTCTACACCTTTTCCGACAGCCCCTATTACCTGGTGGCGGTGCAGCTGCTCGACGGCATCGGTGCCGGGATCTACGGTGCCCTGGTGCCGGTGATCGTCGCCGACCTCACCCGCGGCAGCGGGCGCTTCAACGTCAGCCAGGGCGCCATCGCCACCGCCCAGGGCCTGGGCGCGGCGATCAGCGCCACCATCGCCGGGATCATCATCGTCCGCTTCGGCTACGCGGCGGCCTTCACCACCCTGGCCGCCATTGCCGCGGTGGGCTTCGTGCTCTATCTGCTGCTGATGCCGGAAACCCGCGATCGCCAGGTGGTTACCGATGCTCGATCAGGCGCCATGGAGCCTCCGCAATCGGCCGGATTAGGCTAATGTCTGCCGCTTTCCCGCTCGACAGAAGGCACTAGGCGTTCATGGGGTCACTCGCGCTCTCTCCTCACCTGCTGACCTGGATCATTGCCGGGTTAGCCACCCTTGGGGTAGTCTCCCGGCCCTTCGGCTTGCCGGAGGCGCTGTTCGCCGTCGCCGGCGCGGCGTTACTGGCCGTCTTCGGTCTGTTGCCACTGGATGGCGTCTGGCACGGTATCGCCAAGGGCACCGACGTCTATCTGTTCCTGATTGGCATGATGCTGCTGGCCGAGATCGCCCGGAAGGAAGGGCTGTTCGACTGGGTCGCCGGCCATGCGGTGCGCGCGGCCAAGGGTTCGGCGCTACGGCTGTTCGCCCTGGTCTATGGCGTCGGCATCCTGGTCACGGTGTTTTTGTCCAACGACGCCTGCGCCGTGGTGCTGACGCCGGCGGTCTACTACGCCACCCGCGCGGCGAAGGTGAAGAATCCGCTGCCCTATCTGTTCTCCTGCGCCTTCATCGCCAACGCGGCGAGCTTCGTGCTGCCGATCTCCAACCCGGCCAACCTGGTGGTGTTCGCCGAACATATGCCGGAGCTGGGCCGCTGGCTGGCGCTGTTCACCCTGCCGTCGATCCTGGCCATCGCCGCGACCTTCCTCACCCTCTGGGCGACCCAGGCCAAGGTCCTGCGTGCCGAGCAGCTGTCCGCAGGGGGCGCGGTGGACGCGCTGCCCACCACCGGACGGATCGCCGGCTGCGGTCTGATCCTGACCATCCTGGTGCTGCTCGGCGCCTCGGCGCTGGATCTGGAGCTGGGTCTGCCGACCTTCCTGGCCGGCTTCGCCACCTTCCTGGTGGTGGTGGCCTGCAAGCGCGGCGGCGGTCTGGAGTTGCTCAAGCACATCTCCTGGGGCGTGCTGCCGCTGGTGGCCGGGCTGTTCGTGCTGGTGGAAGCCCTGGAGACCACCGGGGTGCTGCAGGCGCTGGCCAATCAGCTGCAGGCCGCCGCCCAGGCGACCCCGGAGCGCGCCGCCTGGGGCGCCGGGTTGCTGGTGGCCTTTGGCAGCAACCTGGTCAACAACCTGCCAGCCGGCCTGCTGGCCGGGGCGGCGGTGCAGGCCGCCCATGTCTCGGAAAAGATCGCCGGTGCCGTGCTGATCGGCATCGACCTCGGCCCCAACCTGTCCATCACCGGTTCCCTGGCGACCCTGCTGTGGCTGGCCGCGCTGCGCCGCGAAGGGTTGTCGGTGAGCTTCTGGCAATTCCTCAAGCTGGGCGCCGTGGTGATGATCCCGGCGTTGCTGCTGGCCCTGGCTGCGCTTATTCATCTTTGAGCCAGCTCTGACGGACGGTCTCCAAGCGTAGCGGCGTTGCCGCTGCGCCTGGGGCACTATCGGGATTCGTCGCTACGGAGCATCGCCCATGGCCATCGCCCGCTACACCGGCTTCGCCCAGGCCCTGCACTGGCTGACCGTCGCCCTGCTGTGCCTGCTGCTGCCCTTCGTCTGGGTGGCGGAAAACTTTCCGCCCGGGCCGGTGCGCACCCTCTGGTACCTGCTGCACGAATCCACCGGGATCTCGGTGTTCCTGCTGATTCTGATTCGCCTGACCTGGCGCTGGCGGCATCCGGCGCCGCCGGCCAACCCCCGTGACGGTCGCCTGCTGCAGCTGCTCGCCGGGCTCAATCACGGCATGCTCTACGCCGTGCTGCTGATGATGCCGGTGACCGGCTACCTGATGGCTGGGCAGGGGCAGCCGGTGCCGGTGTTCGGACTGTTTTCCCTGCCCGGCTTTCCTCGCCACGAAGCCCTCGGCATCCTCGCCAATCGCATCCATGTGGCTGGTCAATTCGCCGTCTACGGGTTGGTGATCCTGCACGTGGCGGCGGTGGTCTGGCATGTGGCGATCCGCCGTGACGGCACCCTGGAGCGGATGCTGCCCGAGCAGCGGCCTTAAAGCGTCAGGTCCCTTCCACCAGCAGCCGATCGCGCTCTAGCAGGGCGGGCAGGGTCTCGCGCAGGTGGTCGACCAGGGTGCGGATCTTGGCGTCGAGAAAGCGCCGCGACGGATAGAGTGCATGGATGTCCAGGCCATAGAGCCGGTGCCCGGGTAGTACGCGTTGCAGGCGGCCACTGGCTAGGCCAGCGACCGCGGCGTACAGCGGCAGGGCGCCGATGCCCAGGCCGCTGGCCACGGCTTCGGCCAGGGCATCGGCGGTGTTGACCTGGAAGGGCGGCCGATCCACCGCCACCTCGGCTATCCCTTCAGGCCCCTCCAGCAGCCAGCGATCCGGCGCCATGGCCCGATTGACCAGGCGCAGGCAGCGATGTCCGGTAAGGTCGGCGGGCGTGGCCGGGCGCCCCTGGCGGTCCAGATAGGTGGGCGCCGCGCAGAGCACGCTATAGGTACTGCCCAGATGCGCCGAGTGGAAGGCCGAATCCGGCAGGCCAGCGGCCAGGATCAGCGACAGGTCGTAGCCTTCCTTGAGGATGTCGGTGAAGGTGTTGGTCAGCTGCAGGTCCAGGTCCACCTCGGGATAGCGCTCGGCATAGCCGGCCAGGCTCTGGATCAGGTAGTGCTGGCCGAGGCCGGTCATGGTGTGGATGCGCAGCCGCCCGCGCGGCACCGCCAGGGCGTGACGGGCCTCGGCATCGGCTTCGTCGAGGTCGGCGAGGATGCGCTGGCAGCGCGTGAGGTAGCGTTCGCCAGCGTCGGTCAGGCGCAACTGGCGGGTGGTGCGATGCAGCAGCCGGGTCTGCAGGTGCTGCTCCAGCTGACTGACCGCCCGGGAGACATAGGCGGTGGTCAATTCCAGCTGGCGGGCGGCGGCGGTGAAGCTGCCGGTCTGGGCCACGCAGGCGAAGGCACGCAGATTGAAGAGATGATCCATGGGCGGGGCAGGGCGGTGGAAAGGGGGCATTGTGGGCCATTACCCGCCCGTTGGTTAACGCTCTTTGCCGCCACACCCGACTTAATCGCCGTGGGGTGTGCTTCCTAGAATGGCCGCCGAGGCGCTGCGCCTCCTCCCCTCCGGTCGCTCCCGTCGTTGCCCACCATGCCCTTCGCTTCGCCGCTCTTCGCGCGACACCCCACTGCTTCCCCACGTAGACGCTGGCCCAGCCTGAACGCCTGGCGCCGTGCCGCTCGCGAATGGGCGCGTACCGATGGCCAGACCTGGGCCTTCATCGCCAAGGCGCTGTTGGCTGCCACCCTGGCCCTGTGGCTGGCCTATCGCCTGGAACTGCCGCAACCGAGCACGGTGCTGGTTACCGTGTTCATCGTCCTGCAGCCGCAGAGCGGCCAGGTGCTGGCCAAGAGTTTCTACCGGATCCTCGGCAGTCTCGCCGGGCTCACCTTCACTGTCGCCGCCATCGCCCTGTTCGCCCAGGAGCGGGTGCTCTTGCTCGGCGCCCTGGTGCTGTGGATCGGCTACTGCACCCGGGGCGCGGCGCGCTATCGCGACTTTCGCAGCTATGGCTTCCTGCTGGCCGGTTACACCGCCTGCCTGGTGGGCCTGCCGGCGGTGGCCCAGCCCCAGGGCGCCTTTCTGCAGGCGGTGTGGCGGCTGCTGGAGATCGCTCTGGGTATCTGCTGCGCCGGGGTGGTGAGCGTCGCGATCCTGCCGCAGACCACCCTTGGCGTCCTGCGCCGGACCCTGGCCCAGCGCCTGCGCGATTTCCTGGCCATGGCCCATGACGGTCTGCTGGGTAGCCTCGATGCCGAACGCTTCGCCGGGCTCAGTGCGCGTTTCGCTGCCGACTCCGTGGGCTTCGAAAGCCTGCGCAGCGCCAGTGTCTTCGAGGAACCCTATCTGCGCCGACGCAGCGGACGCCTGGCCGCCCTGGGCAATCGCCTCATGCTGCTCAACACCCGTTTCCACGCGCTCTACCAACTGCTCGATCGCCTGAGTGATCGGCCCCCGGCCGTACGCCAGGCGCTTGCGCCCGCCCTGGGGCTGATCGCCGCCGCCCTGGCGCCGGCTCTGGGTCGCCTGCCGGAAGAGCGTGACCTGCGCCGCCTCAGCGAGCGCCTGGCCACGGAGCGCGAGACGCTGATGGCCGCGATCCGCAGTGGCCGCCAGCAGCTGATCCGGATCGCGCCCGCCACCCAGGCCGACCGGCTCGACTACGACACCGCCGCCGAACTGCTCTATCGCTTCGCCGAGGATTTGCACCTGCTGCTTGGCGCCCAGTTGGCACTTGAGGCGCCGGCGAGTACGACACCCACACCCCGGGAGACCTTCACGCCCCTGGCCAGCCGTGCGGTGGCCTGGATGGCCGGGCTGCGTAGCGCCCTGGTGGTGCTGGGCGTGGGGCTGTTCTGGATCGAGACCGCCTGGCCGAGTGGCGCGGCCTGCACCCTGGCGGCCGCGCTGATCTCGGCGCTGGCTTCCACCTCAGCCGATCCGCGCCGCTATTGCCTGCAACTGGCCGGCGGTACCCTGGTCGGCGCCCTGGCCGGTGGGCTGCTGCAATTCCAGGTGTTGCCCTGGATCGACGGCTTCGCCCTGCTGCTGTTGACCTTGACGCCAGTGTTCGCCGCTGGCGCCTGGCTGATCACTCGACCGCGGCTGGCGGGCTATGGCACCGGGCTGATGGTCTGGTTCTGCTCGGCGGCGCTGCCGGGCAATCTGCCGCGCTACGACGCCGATGTCTTCTGCAACACCTACCTGGCCTACGGGGTGGCCTGCGCGGTGGCGGTGGTGGCCGTCAGCGTGCTCCTGCCGCCCAGCCAGCCCTGGGTCTGGCGCCGGCTGGAAGATGCCCTGCGCGAGCGACTGGTCCACGCCATCGGGGCGCCCCTGGCCGGTCTGAGTGGCCGCTTCGATTCCGGCCTGCGCGATCTGCTCAACCAGGTGCAGGTGCTCACCGTCGGCCAGCCGGAGGTGCAGCGTCGGCTGCTGCGCTGGACCTTCCTGAGTCTGGAGCTGGGCCACGCCATCATCGAGCTGCGCCTGGAGCAGGCCGCGCTGCCACCCTTGCCCTGGTATCGCGAAGAACGCGCCTGGCGCCTGGCCATTCGCGCCCTGGGGCGGGCGCTGGTGCGACTGTTCCGCAAGCCCGACGTCGCCAACCTGGTTCGCGCCCTCACGGCCGTGGACCACGCCATCACCCTGGCGCACCAGGCCCAGCGCCACCTGGAGCCCAATCCAGGCGACTTCGATCGCTCACCGCTGCGCCGTATCGCCAGCTACCTGCATTTCATCCGCACCTCGCTGCTGGCGCCGGATTCGCCCCTGGCCGGGTACCTGCCGCCGGCCCGGCCACCGGCGCGGGACGAAGGCTGAGCAGCGCTTCTGGAAATATTGGCTAGGCTTACGAACGGGGAGGGCCGTCAGGCCCTCTGCCATGCGACTTTCGGCACAACCAGAACAAGGCCCGCCTGCCCATGCCCGTCCGCTTCGTCCGTCCGCTGCTCTGTTCCGCCAGTTTTCTCCTGACGCCCCTGGCGTCCGCCCTGGAAGCCCCAGGTGCCCCCGGCGCCGCACCCTTCTGGTCCTATTCCGGCAAGACCGGCATCGGCACCAGCTACGAGGCCTATCGCGACGGCGCCTACAGCGACCAGGCCAGCACCGGCCGCGTCTCGCGGGTGTGGTTCTCCCTGGCCCAGGGGGTGGTCACCGAGACCATGCAGGGTCTTATCCATGAGGCGCAGCTGCGCGAGATGCAGCTGGTGATCCACGGGCCCGACTTCACCCACCTGGAGCGCGACGACACCGATAGCCGCATCGAATACCTGGCCACCGATGCCGCCGGCCGGCCCACCTCCCTGGCCTACAAGATCGTCAACCGCGACCGCCAGGGCCGCTACGAGATCGAGAAGCACGTCTTCACCGACCCGGACCAGGACACCCTGGTCATGCGTGTCATCTTTCGCAGCCAGGACCCACGCATCCAGCCCTATCTCTATGTCGATCCGGCGCTGGCCAACAGCGGTAGCCACGACCGCGCCGCGGTGAAGGGTGGGGTGCTCTACGCCAGCGAAGGCGAGCACGCCCTGGTGGTGAAGGCTAGCCAGCCGCTGCAGACGCCTACCGTAGGTTTCGTCGGCAGCTCCGATGGCCTCGACGACCTGCGCCGCAACGGCAAGCTGACCCAGACCTACAGCAGCACCGGCGACCAGGCCGGCAACGTCGCCATGCTGGCCAAGCTGCCGCTCAAGGGCGCCGAGACCACCCTGGACGTGGTGGTGGGCTTCGGCGCCAATCCGCGCCAGGCCGAGGCGGCGGCGGATGCCACCCTGACCCGCGGTTATCAAAAGGTGCTGGCCCACTACAACGGCGAGGGCGACGCCATCGGCTGGCAGGACTACCTGGCCGGTCTCGACCAGCTGCCGCGCCTGCAGGCCCAGGCCGGCGACGGCGGCAAGCTGGTCAACGCCAGCGCCCTGGTGCTAAAGGCCCAGGAGGACAAGACCCACGCCGGCGCCCTGATCGCCTCGCTGTCCAATCCCTGGGGCGAAACGGTGCCGGCGGGCAAGGGCACCACCGGCTACAAGGCGGTCTGGCCACGGGACTTCTACCAGTGCGCCATGGCGCTGCTGGCGCTGGGTGACCGGCAGACGCCCAAAGTCGCCTTCAGTTACCTCAAGCAGGTGCAGGTGGACGCCAATACCGCGCACAAGCCGGCCGACAGCTCCGCCTTCATCCACCAGCAGAAGCAGGGCGACGAAGTCCGCGCGCCCGGCGCCACCGGCTGGTTCCTGCAGAAGACCCATGTCGACGGCACCATCGAATGGGTCGGCGTGCAACTCGACCAGACCGCCATGCCGATCATGCTCGGCTATCGCCTCTGGCAGGGCGGCCTGCTGGGCGACGCCGAGATCGATCGCTGGTACCGCGAGATGCTCAGGCCTGCGGCGGACTTCCTCGCCCGCGACAGCCAGGTCAACCTGGGCTGGAACACCTGGCAGGTCAAGCCGCCGCAGACCCAGCAGGAGCGCTGGGAAGAGCAGTGGGGCTATTCGCCGTCCACCACCGCGGCGGTGATCGCCGGTCTCGCCACCGCCAGCGAGCTGGCGCGCCATGCCGGCGACGAGGCCAATGCCAGCCGTTACCGCGATACCGCCCGGCGCTATTCGGGCCAGGTGGAAAAGACCATGGCCACCACCCAGGGCAGCCTGGGCGCCGGCCACTACTACCTGCGCATCACCCAGAACGACGATCCCAACGACAAGGGCAAGCTGGTGGACAACAACAGCCGTCCGGGCCTGCCGGAGGACCAGGTGCTGGACGCCGGCTTCCTCGAACTGGTGCGCTACGGCGTGCGACCGGCCAGCGATCCCCTGGTACAGAAGAGCCTGGCGGTGCTGGATGACGAAGGCCTGCCGGAGAATCTGCGGGTCAAGTACAGCTTCCAGTATCCCGGCGTCAGCGGCACCTTCCCCGGCTGGCGGCGCTACGGCAACGATGGCTATGGCGAGAGCGAAAGCTCCGGCATCAATTTCCCCGCCACCGAGCAGCCGGTGCCCAACTCGGGGCTGCGTGGCCGGGTCTGGCCGATCTTCACCGGCGAGCGCGGCCATTACGAGCTGGCGCGCCTGGCCCTGCAGGGCAAGCCGGACCCAGCGGCGCTGGGCAAGCTGCGTGACACCTACGTCCGCGGCCTGGAGCTGTTCGCCAACGCCGGCCTGATGCTGCCCGAGCAGGTCTGGGATGGCGTGGGCGACAACCGGCGCCACGGCTACCAGATGGGTCAGGGCACCGATTCGGCGACGCCGCTGGCCTGGTCCCACGCCGAATACGTGAAGCTGCTGCGCTCCCTGGCGGACGGCCAGGTGTGGGATCACTACCCGGTGGTGGCGCGGGCACTCGCGCCCTGAAGCAAGCCAGTTGTCGGATCGCGAGCGCTGTTAGCGCTTGCGATCCGATAGCAGCTCTGGTCGATTTTGCTTCAGCCAATGCGTGACGTGCTGGAGCAGGACCTCGGCCTGCTGCAAGGCCTCCTGAGCCATCGAATCGCTGACTAGATCGCCCGAGTAGTCGATGACGTTGCGTTGCTTGCGCAAGGTATCCAGTACCAACATCGTCGATGTATCAAGCTCGACGGTCCGGGGCAGTGACTGGATCATGGTCTGATGGTGACCGGGGCGGCTAGTCAGGGTCCGATAGCCATTGGCCTGAAGCGCTGCGTTCGCGCCCTGCATGATTGCCTTGTAGGCCAGATCGAAGCGGCTTTCGCTGCTCAGTATTGGCAGACACGCATCGGTCAAGCTACGTTGCGCTGCCTCCAGCAAGCGCTGGATGCTCGCAGGGTCCGGTGTGATCGCCTCAAGACTCTTGCCGAGCAGATTATCCAGGGTCATCTGTCCTTCCTTGTGACAGGTACGAAGCGTCGCCGATGACGAACACCTTGGGCTTTTCCAGCAGGTCCGTGATGAAGGCTCCTCCTTCCGCCAACAGCCTCTGCCATTCCTCTCGCTGGTATACCTTGGGATTGATCTCGCGCCCAAGCGTCTCCTGACAGGGATAGAGCGATGCCACTACCTCGCGGAAGGTCACGGTACCCAGGATCATGAGGTCAATATCGCTTCCAGCGCTTGCTTTGCCGCTAGCCATCGAGCCGAAGACGAAAGCTGCCGATATTCGGTCTGCAATGGGGCTCAGCGCCTCGGCCAGAATATCGGTCAGGCCACTGGTCTTGCGTAAGATGCTCGCCAGCTCTTCGAAGATGGGGCACTCCCGATTGGCGCGATAGTGCTGTTGATTACCCACACGCGTCTTCACGGCCAGACCTGCCGCGACCAGCTTGACGAGCTCACGGCTCAGGGTGCCAGACTGGGTCTCGGTCAAGCGCGCGATTTCGCGCTGATGGTAGCTGCTCTCCGGATGGAGCAGAAGAAGTGCCAGGACCTTGCGGCGATAGTCGGGAAATAGAACGGAAGCAAGGGACATAGGAAATTTCTTTGCTGCCTTTTGGGCTGCAATTGAAGCCTAAAAGGCAGCAAACAACCAGTGTGATTGCCCTTGGTGTATTCCAGCGCCTGAACAGCCGACCAACGGTAGCGCGTTACTAATGCCCGTGCCAGGGCTGCTGACCCAGGGCAGCGAAACGTTGAACCCAAGGGAACGCCTGTAACAAGACTTGTCTGATGGGCGTTCTCGCGCTTAGCTGAGGCAGCGGATCCTTCCGCTCGCCGCGGTTCTCCTCTTTTTCCGGTCCCTCTGCCCTCGGTCACGTACCGCGCGGTAGCGTGCCCGGCTGTCACGGTTTTCTCTCGCTCGCTCCGGCGACCGCTCCGGCGGTCTGGGAGCGAGTCTTTGCCGGTTCCTGTCAAGAAGGTCACGGATATGACTGACGTCGCTCTCCCCATCGCCCTTTACCTGGGCACCCTGGTGCTGCTGGCCTTCGCCCTGCGCCGCAGCCCGCTGCTCACCCAGGAGACCCTGGCGCGCTCCTCGCCGCTGGATGCCCTGCGCGGCATCCTCGCTACTGCCGTGGTCTGCCTGCATTTCGTGCTGACCTATCACCTCAAGGCCGAGGGCCAGTGGCGCGAACCCGACAGCGATCTGCTCTACAACATGGGCGTGGTGCCGGTCTCGCTGTTCTTCATGATCACCGGCTACCTGTTCTTCGGAAAGGTCTATCGGCGCACGCCGGACTGGGGCGAGCTGCTCCGTTCGCGGGTACTGCGGGTGATGCCGCTGTACCTCTGTGTGGTGGCCGTGGTGGTGCTCTTCACCCTGATCCGCACCCACTTCGTCATCGCCGACGGCCAGCACTTCATGCTCGAACTGCTCAGCTGGGAGCTGTTTTCCGGCTTCAGTCTCAACGGCCTGGAGGAAAGCGGCTGGATGACCGCCGGCGCCCACTGGACGCTGCGCTACGAGGCGCTGTTCTACCTGGCGCTGCCGATCATCGCCGCGCTGTTCAACCGCCGCGGTTTCGGGCTGCCGCTGCTGGTCTCGGTGCTGCTGGTGGGCGGGCTGGTCGCCGCCGGCTATCACTATCAGGTACTGGGCGCCCGCTTCGGGCTGCTGTTCCTGCTGGGATTCCTGCCGGTGTTCGTCAAGGTTCATCTGCCGGGCCTGCTGGCGCGGCTGCGTACGCCCCTGGTGGCGGCGCTGTCGCTGGCGCTGGTGGGCTACGCCATGACCCAGCCGGACTACAGCCTCAGGCAGATGCTCGCGCTGGCCTTGCCCTTCGCCGCCATGGCCGCCGGCAACGATCTCTTCGGCCTCCTGCGCAGTCGCGGTCTCAAGGTGCTGGGCGAGATCAGCTACAGCCTCTATCTCACCCACGGCCTGCTGCTCTATGGCCTCTTCACCCTGCTCAACCTCGGCTCGGTCGAGACCCTGGGCACGCTCGGCTTCATGGCGCTGCTGCCACCGGTGCTGGTGCTCGCCTGTCTGCTGTCGATGCTCAGCTACCGCTGGATCGAGCGTCCGCTGATGCATCTGGGAAGGGCGCCGCGGCGTCAGCAAGTCCCCGCGTAGGGGGAGGCGCCGCGGCTGCAGGATACTCCAGCAGAAAGGCCAGCCCCTGGGCGCAGGAGGCCTCCACCTTGAGCGCGAGCAGGTCGTCCGCGCGGGTGCGGCCATAGCCCAGGGCGGCGATGGGCAGGCCGGCGCGGGCCGCGGCCTGGGCGAAGCGAAAGCCGGAATAGACCATCAGCGACGAGCCCACCACCAGCAGCGCATCGGCGCGGCCCAGGTGGGCGAAGGCGCGCTCCACCCGCGCGCCGGGCACGTGTTCGCCAAAGAACACCACGTCCGGCTTGAGCAGGGCGCCACAGCGCGGGCAGTCCGGCACGCGGAAACTCATGAAATCCACGCCTTCCAGATCGGCATCGCCATCCGGCGCGGTAGCCGCGTCCAGCGCCAGCCAGTCGCCATTGAGTTCACCCAGCCACTGCTGGAATTCCTGGCGCGGCAGGCGCAGCTCGCAACCCAGGCAGCGGATCTGGTCGAGGCGGCCGTGCAGGTCGATCACCGCCTCGCTGCCGGCGGCCTGGTGCAGCCGATCGACGTTCTGGGTCAGCAGCATCTCCACCTGGCCACGCCGCTCCAGGGCCGCCAGGGCCTGGTGGGTGGCGTTGGGCCGCGCCTGGCAGAAGCGCGGCCAGCCGATCAGGCTGCGCGCCCAGTAGCGGCGCCGCAGGAGTTCGTCGCCGACGAAGGCCTGCAGGGTGACCGGTTGCGGGCGCTTCCAGGCGCCGTCGCGGTCGCGGTAGTCGGGAATGCCGGAATCGGTGCTGCAACCGGCCCCGGTGAGCAGAAAGATCCGCTCGTGCCGGGCGATAAAGGACTGGAGCTCGGGCAGGGACATCGTGCACCTGGGATTGCGGGCGATATCCCCAGCTTGGAAAGGGTTATGCCGGGAGGCAAGCCGCAGCTGACGAACGTCCTGTTCGTGCTGCGGCGAGTGGCCTTTAGAAGACCGGCACGTAGATGTAGATCTGCGAATCCTGGGCATCCACCCCGGTGAAGGCCTCGGTGTAGTGCTCGAAGCAGGCGCCGGGACGGGGTTGCAGGCCGCGCGCCGGCAGCAGTTCGGCGAACAGGCGGCCGAGACTCTTGGCCACGCTGGGCGCGGTGCCCAGGTGCACGTAGCGGGCGTAGCGGCCTTCCGGCAGTTCCTGGCGCACCATGCCGGCGGGCAGGGGGGCGCCCGGGGTGGTGGCCACCGCGGCCAGGTAGTGCATGGTGCCGGCCTGGCGCCAGCTCACGCCATACCATTCGGCGTCGCCTTCGCGACCGGTGATCTCCCCGGCGCGGTCGGCGAAGCGCCGCCAGAGGGCGGCGATGTCTTCGCCCTGGCCAGGCTCGAACAGCAGACCGGTCACTTCCAGGGCGGGATGGTCGACGATTTCCAGCGACATGGGACAGACTCTCTCGAAGATGCGATGAAGGCCGTCACCTTACTCCAGCGGCGCGCGGCGGTCAGCCGGGGCGGCCATCGGACGAAAGGTCGCAGCCGCCGCCAGGCCCTGCCGCAGACCCTGCCAAGCCCTCCCGCCGCTTCGCTAAAACACTGATTTTGAATGATTTTTCGGCGAAGAAAGACGACGCTTCGCTCGAACTGCCAGGCCCGGGTCAGGACGAAGTCCTACCGTGATGTGCCTGGAGTTACCCAAGAAATGTCGATCAAGGTATCGCGCCGCAACTTCCTCAAACTCAGTACGGCGGGGGTCGCCACCTCGAGCATGGCCTTGCTCGGCTTCGCCCCGGAACCCGCGCTGGCGTCCATCCGCTACTACAAGCTCGCCGCCGCCAAGGTGACGCGCAACACCTGCACCTACTGCTCGGTGGGCTGCGGCATGCTGCTCTACAGCCGCGGTGATGGCGGCATCAATACCGTCAGCGACATCTACCACGTCGAAGGCGATCCGGATCATCCGGTCAGTCGCGGTTCCCTCTGCCCCAAGGGCGCCGGGGTACTGGACTTCATCAAGAGCGAATCGCGCCTCTCCCATCCCGAGGTCCGCGAGCCGGGCAGCAACGAGTGGAAGCGCATCAGCTGGAACGAGGCGCTGGACCGCATCGCCCGCTACATGAAGGAGGACAGAGACAAGAATTTCGTCACCCATGACGCCGATGGCCATCTGGTCAATCACTGGATCACCACCGGCTTCCTGGCGGCTTCGGCCTGTTCCAACGAGACCGCGTACCTCACCCAGAAGGTGATCCGCAGCCTCGGCATGCTGGCGATCGACAACCAGGCGCGCGTGTGACACGGACCGACGGTGGCAGGTCTTGCCCCTTCGTTCGGCCGCGGTGCCATGACCAATCACTGGGTCGACATCCGCAATGCCAATCTCATCCTGTCCATGGGCGGCAACTCGGCCGAGGCGCACCCGGTGGGCTTTCGCTGGATGGTGGAGGCCAAGGAAAAGAACAACGCCAAGCTGATCACCATCGATCCGCGCTTTACCCGTACCTCGGCGGTGGCGGACTACCACGCCTATATCCGCACCGGGACCGACATCGTCTATCTGGGCGGGCTGATCAACTTCCTGCTCACCACGGACCAGATCCAGCATGAGTACGTAAGGGCCTACACCGACGTCGCCCTCATCGTGAAGGAAGACTTCGGCTTCCACGACGGCCTCTTCTCCGGCTTCGGCGAAGACAAGCGTCGTGCCTACGAGAAATCCAGCTGGAGCTACGAGTTCGACGAGCGCGGCATGGTGAAGGAAGACCCCACCCTGCAGCACCCGCGCTGCGTCTACCAGCTGATGAAGGCGCACTACAGCCGCTACACCATCGACCTGGTGGAGCGCGTCTGCGGCATGCCGCGCGAGCAGATCCAGACCACCTGGGACATGATCGCCGAGACGGCGCGCCCCGAGCGCACCATGAGCATCCTCTATGCCCTGGGCTGGACCCAGCATTCCATCGGCGCCCAGATCATCCGCACCGCCTCCATGGTGCAGCTGCTGCTGGGCAACATCGGCATGCTCGGCGGCGGGGTCAACGCCCTGCGCGGTCACTCCAACATCCAGGGGCTGACCGACCTGGGCCTGCTCTCCAACCAGTTGCCGGGCTATCTCTACCTGGCCTCCCACGAGGAACAGGAGTACCGCGACTACATCAAGCGGCGGGCCAAGCAGCCCCTGCGCGAGGGCGAGGTCTCCTACTGGAAGTACTACGAGCGCTTCCACGTCAGCCTGATGAAGGCCTGGTTCTCCGAGGCGGCGACCAAGGACAACGACTGGTGCTACGACTGGCTTCCCAAGCTCAGCGAGCCGCTCTACGACGTCCTGCACACCTTCGAGCGCATGCACCACGGCGAGATCACCGGCTATTTCTGCCAGGGTTTCAATCCGCTGGCCTCCTTCCCGGACAAGAACAAGGTCAGCCAGGCGCTTGGCAAGCTCAAGTACCTGGTGGTGATGGATCCGCTGGCCATCGAGACCGCCGAGTTCTGGCAGAACCACGGCGAACTCAACGACGTGGACCCGAGCCAGATCCAGACCGAGGTGTTCCGCCTGCCCACCACCTGCTTCGCCGAGGAGAACGGCGCCATCGTCAACAGCTCGCGCTGGCTGCAGTGGCACTGGCGCGCCGCGCCGCCGCCGGGCGAAGCGCGGCCGGACGTGGCCATCCTCGCCGGGCTGTTCCATCGCCTGCAGGGGATGTATCGCGACGAGGGTGGCGCCTTCCCCGATCCCATCCTCAACCTGACCTGGCCCTACAGCAATCCGGAGGAGCCCAATCCCGAGGACATCGCCCAGGAATACAACGGTCGCGCCCTGGCCGACCTGCCCGGGCCGAACGGTACCATCTCCCACAAGCGTGGCGAACTGCTCGACGACTTCGGCTTCCTCGCCGACGACGGCAGCACCACCTGCGGCTGCTGGATCTATTCGGGCTCCTACAACCGCCAGGGCAACAACATGGACCGGCGCGACAACGCCGATCCCTACAACATCGGCATGACCCTGGGCTGGGCCTGGGCCTGGCCGCTCAATCGCCGCATCCTCTACAACCGCGCCGGCGCCCGGCCGGACGGGACCTCCTGGGCACCGGAAAAGCGGCTGATCTGGTGGAACGGCGAACGCTGGGCCGGCGCCGATATCCCCGACTTCCCCTGGACCTCGCCGCCCTCGGCCAAGGCCGGGCCCTTCATCCTCAACCAGGAGGGCGTCGCGCACTTCTTTGGCGGTAGCCTGCTGGCCGAGGGACCCTTCCCGGAGCACTACGAACCCTTCGAATCGCCGCTGGACCACAACCCGCTGCACCCGGACAACCCGCGGGCCAAGAACAACCCGGCGGCGCGGATCTTCCCCGGCGACCGGGCCCGGCTGGGCACCCGCGAGGAATTCCCCTATGCGGCCACTACCTACCGGCTGACCGAGCACTTTCACTTCTGGACCACCCATGCGCGGCTCAACGCCATCGCCCAGCCGGAGAAGTTCGTCGAGATCGGCGAGGACCTGGCGACCGAACTCGGCATCAAGGCCGGCGACTGGGTCAAGGTGAGCTCCAAGCGCGGCTACATCAAGGCGGTGGCGGTGGTGACCAAGCGCATGCACGGGCTGCAGGTGGAGGGGCGCACGGTGCACCACATCGGCATCCCCATCCACTGGGGTTTCAAGGGCGTCACCCGCCCCGGATTCCTCACCAACACCCTGACCCCCTTCGTGGGCGACGCCAACACCCAGACACCGGAATTCAAGTCGTTCTTGGTGAACGTGGAAAAGGTCTGAGGGAGGTTCTATGAGAGGCGATCAAGTCAACTTCCAGAACATCGTCGCGCGCTCGGCCACCTCCGAGGAGTCGCCCCATACCCGCATCGGCGGGGTAGAGGCGGTGGCCAAGCTGATCGACGTGTCGCGCTGCATCGGCTGCAAGGCCTGCCAGGTGGCCTGCTCGGAATGGAACGACCTGCGCGACGAGGTCGGCCATTGCAACGGCACCTACAACAATCCGCCGGACCTCACCCCGGAAACCTTCCAGGTGATGAGATTCGACGAATACGTCAACGAGAAGGGCAACCTGGAGTGGCTGATCCGCAAGGACAACTGCATGCACTGCGCCGACCCGGGCTGCCTCAAGGCCTGCCCGGCGCCGGGGGCCATCGTGCAGTACGCCAACGGCATCGTCGACTTCAATTCCGAGCACTGCATCGGCTGCGGCTATTGCGTCTCGGGCTGCCCCTTCGACGTGCCGCGCATCTCCAAGAAGGACCAGAAGGCCTACAAGTGCACCCTCTGCTCCGACCGGGTCTACCACGGCCTGGAGCCGGCCTGCGTGAAGTCCTGCCCGACCGGGGCGATCATGTTCGGTACCAAGGAGGACATGACCGAACACGCCCAGATGCGCGTCGGCCAACTGCATGACCGCGGCTTTCCCGGCGCCGGTCTCTACGATCCGGCCGGGGTGGGCGGCACCCATGTGATGTACGTGCTGCAGCACGCCGACAAGCCGGAGCTCTATACCCACCTGCCGGCCGATCCGCAGATCAGCCCCATGGTCAGCCTGTGGAAGGGCGTGACCAAGCCGATCATGTCGGCGCTGCTGGGCGTCACCGCCATCGCCGGCATCGCCCACTACCTGACCAAGGGACCCAAGGAAGAGCCCGAGGAGTCCCCGGACGAGGCAGAGCGCCAAGCCGCGCGCGAGGAGGACCGGCCATGACCACGCCATCGGACAACCAGCGCGGCATCCTGCGCTACACCACCTTCAGCCGGCTGAACCACTGGTTCATCGCCTTCACCTTCGTCTGCCTGACCCTGAGCGGCCTGGCCTTCTTCCACCCGTTCTTCTTCGACCTCACGGCGCTGTTCGGCGGACCGACCATGACGCGCATCCTGCACCCCTTCATCGGGGTGGCCATGAGCCTGGGCTTCGTGGTCATGGCGGTGCGCTTCTTCAAGGTCAACCTGTTCAAGCGCCACGACGTGGCCTGGGTGCGGCGCATTGGCGATGTCCTCGCCAACCGCGACGAACTGGCGCCGCCCATCGGCGCCAACAACCCCGGGCAGAAGCTGGTGTACTGGGTGATGCTGCTGTCGGTGCCGGCGCTGCTGCTCAGCGGCTTCTTCATCTGGCGGCCGTATTTCGCCGACATCCTGCCGCGCGGCTGGCTGCGCTTTTCCAGCCTGGTGCACGCCTATGTCGCCTTCCTCGCCATCGTCACCCTGATCATCCACGTCTATTCGGCGATCTGGGTGAAGGGCTCCTTCCGCGCCATGACCCAGGGCCGCGTCAGCCGCGCCTGGGCCAAGCACCATCACCGGCTGTGGTACGACGAGATCGTCGAGCAGGAACGCCGCGAAGGCGGCGAGCGGGGCGAGCGCCCCCTGGATGAACACCGCATGCCCGACAAGGGGACTCCCTGATGCATCAGTACGGCACCTCGCCCACCGGCATCCTCAATCCGCCGCCGGTGGTCCTGCCCGATCGCCAGCTGTTCGCCCGTCGTGCCCGCCGCTTGCGCGAACTCGCCGAGCGCAGCGCCGAGCTGGGCGATTTCCTCGGCTTCATGGCCCTGCTGGTCCAGGCCCAGGAGGCCGTCCTGCAGGAGCGCCAGCCTAGCTGGCAACCGGCGCCGGATGCCTTCAGCCTGGCCCTGGCGCACGGCATGCCGCCGCTGCAGGGGCAGGCCCTGCTGCGGGATCTGGACTGGCAGGGCGATCTGCAGGCGCTGCTGGCCAATCTGGAGTTGCGCATCGCCGCGCGTCAGCGGCCGGTGCTCGAACAGCTGGCTGCCTTGCCGGTGGCCGAGCGTCAACGGCTCGCCGAGCAGCTGCTGGCCCAGGAACTTGGCGCCCCGGAGGTCCGGGCCCTGCTGCCGCTGGTGGGCGCTGCCCTGCAGGTGGCCTGGGTGCGCCTGGCCCTGAGCCTGCCGCAACCGCCACAGCGCCATGGCGATGCCAGCCGGGTGCTGTGTCCGACCTGCGCCGCGCCGCCGCTGGCCAGCATCGTCCACGCCGACCGCGATCGCGACAACGTGCGCTACCTGCACTGCAGCCTCTGCGCCACCGAATGGCACCTGGAGCGCAGCAAGTGCAGCTGCTGCAACAGCAGCGCCCAGGTGCGCTACCTGGCCCTGGAAGACCAGGCCGGCAAGACGCCCTTGGCCGCCCAGGCCGAGACCTGCGACAGCTGCGACAGCTACCTCAAGCTGGTCAGCAAGAGCTTCAACCTGGGCGCTGAGCCCCTGGCCGACGACCTCGCCAGCCTGCCGCTGGACTTCGCCCTGGCGGAAGAGGGGCGCTATGCCCGCAGCGGCTTCAATCCGCTGTTCATCGCCGGGGACTAGGGCGCCAGCGCCGCGTCACGCCTCCACGGCGAGGGCCTGGGTCAGCGCCAGGCCCGCCAGGCGCGCGCTGGCCAGCAGGCGTTCCAGACTCTGGCCGTGTCGCGCGCTGGCGGAGAGGCCGGCCATGGTGGTGATGACGAAGTCGGCCAGTTCCTGAGCACGCTGCGGCTGGCAGGCGGCGATATGGGTGCGGATGAGCGTCTGGGCCGCCTGGTGGTGCCGGTCGGCCGCCGCGCGGGCCTGGGGATCGTCGGAATGGGTGCCCTCCAGCACCAGGCAGCCGGCCGCACAGGGGTCGACCGCATAGCTGCGCGCCGCCTCTTCCAGCACTCGGGTGAGCGCTACCGCCAGGGACTGCTCGCCGTCCAGGATCTCGTGCAGCAGCAGTGCGCCCGTCGAGATATAGCGCTCGAGCACCCGCTGGTACAGCTCGAGCTTGCTGCCGAAGGCCGCATAGAAGCTCGGCGGCCTGATCCCGAGCGCCTGGGTCAGATCGGCGACGCTCACCCCGTCATAGCCTTTTTCATGGAACAGGCGCTGGGCCTGGACGAGGGCCTCGTCCGGATCGAAGCGGCGCGGCCGCCCACGGGGTGCGGGTTTATTTGTAGCGTTCATTACAAAAATACTTTGACAGCGGACGGGAGAGGCTTATTGTAGCACTCACTACATTAATCAGGAGGCAGACCCATGAGCAATTTCGCAGGCAAGAAGGTGTTGGTGCTGGGCGGCAGTCGCGGCATAGGCGCCGCCATCGTGCGGCGCTTCGCCGCCGCCGGCGCCCAGGTGACCTTTACCTATGCCAGTTCCAGGGATGCCGCCCAGGCCCTGGCGGCGGAAACCGGCAGTACCGCCGAGCTGACCGACAGCGCCGACCGTGACGCGGTGATCGCCCGGGTGCGCGCCTCTGGTCCGCTGGACGTGCTGGTGGTCAATTCCGGCGTGGCGCTGTTCGGCGATGCCCTGGAACAGGATCCGGACGCCGTCGATCGTCTGTTCAGCATCAATGTGCAGGCGCCCTATCACGCGGCCGTGGAAGCCGCGCGGCAGATGCCGCCGGGCGGGCGGATCATCGTCATCGGCTCGGTGAATGGCGATCGCATGCCGGTGCCCGGCCTGGCCGCCTATGCCGTGAGCAAGTCGGCCCTGCAGGGGCTCGCCCGCGGTCTGGCGCGGGACTTCGGTCCGCGTGGTATCACCGTCAACGTGGTGCAGCCGGGTCCCATCGATACCGAGATGAATCCGGCCGATGGCCCCATGAAGGAGCTGATGCACAGCTTCCTGGCGATCAAGCGCCACGGCAGCGCCGACGAGGTGGCCGGCATGGTCGCCTGGCTGGCCGGCCCCGAGGCCGGCTTCGTCACCGGCGCCATGCACACCATCGACGGCGCCTTCGGCGCCTGATCGAGCGCGTACCCCTATCGCCCAGGGCCCAGGCGATAGGGGCGACGGCCGGCTATCCGGCAGGCCAGCCTAGTGCGCCGGCCCCAATACCTCTTCGGCGATATCCAGCAACGCCCGCAGCCTGTCCATGTGGCGCAGGTCCTGGTGATAGCCCACCCAGATATCCCTTGACGGAGGACTGCCGAAGCTCTCGATGAGCTGCAGTCCTGCCGTCGCATCGCCGAGCGGGCGGGGCAGGACGGCAACCCCCAGTCCACGCCGGCACATCTGCGCCTGAACGGTCCGACTGGTACTGGTGAAGGCGCGTTGCGACCCCGGCAGTCGATCAAGCAACCAGGCGACATCGGGAAAGTGCGATTGCGCGCTGTTCATGAGGATCAGCCCGACCACAGCCGTATCCTCCTGCATGGCCAGCACCGTCTCGGCGGAGCCATAGAGGCCGTAGGGCATCCTCAGGAAACGGCGCTGCACGATATCCGGTTCGCTGAAGGGCACCAGGCGAAAGGCCACGTCCGCATCGCGTCGGGAGAGATCCAGCAGTCGATAGCTGGCAATGACCTCGGGCACCACGGCAGGGTGCCGCCGGGTGAGGTCGGCCAGGACCGGCGCCAGAACATAGCCGGCAAACCAATCCGCCGAAGAGATTCGCAGGATTCCCTCCAGGCGCTGGTGGTTACCTGCCAGACGCCGCTCCATGGCCAGGGCCGAGGCTTCCATGGACTCGGCCAGGGCGAATACGGCATCTCCCGAATTCGTGAGGATCAGGCCCTCGCGGGTACGCCGTAGCAGCGCCTGTCCGGCTTCATCCTCGAGCGTTCTGATCCGTCGACCTACCGTTGGGTGGCTGATTCCCAAGGCTCGCGCGGCCGAGCCATAGGATCCACCCCGGGCGACTGCCAGAAAGATCCGTACATCGCTCCATTCCATGGCGAACCTGCGTTCAAAAATGAACATTGAATATGCAGGAAAGGCAGTACCCAAACAATATCGTAGGGGCGACCATGGTGGCTCACATCGACGTAGATCCGTTGGATTCAGCCAGGGATGTTCGAACTGGCTCTGTGCAGGTGAGCAGATATGAGCAGGTTGCTAGATAGGGTTGCGATTGTGACGGGCGCCTCCAAAGGCATCGGTGCGGGCATTGCCCGGCAACTGGCGGCAGCCGGCGCCAGGGTCGTCATCGGCTATGCGTCCAGCCAGGACGGGGCGGATGCCGTCCTGGCCGACATCGAGACCGCAGGGGGTACGGCTATCGCGCTACGCGCCGACGTTCGCCAGCGGGCCGATATGGAGGCCTTGGTAACGGCGGCCCTCGAACACTTCGGTCGCCTGGATATCCTGGTGAACAATGCCGGCATCTATCAATTCGCCAGGATCGAAGACACCACCGTGGATCTGTATCGGCTGCAATTCGACATCAATGTACTCGGCCCCTTGCAGCTCATAGGCGCCGCCAGTCCCTATCTGGGCGCCGGCAGCAGCATCATCAACGTCAGCTCGAATGTCACCAGCGTCCTGCCGGCGGAAAGCGCCATCTATAGCGGCACCAAGGGCGCGCTCGATGCGATCACGGGTGTGCTCGCCCGCGAGCTGGGCCCTCGTGGTATCCGCGTGAATGCCGTCAATCCTGGCCTCATCGAAACCGAGGGCACCCAGGCCGCCGGCGCCCTGGGCGCGGAATTCCAGGCCTGGAACGAGGCCCGCACCCCACTCGGCCGTATCGGCCAGGTACGGGATATCGCCCCCATCGTCGCCTTTCTGGCGTCCGACGATGCCAGCTGGGTGACCGGCGAATGCCTCTTCGGCTCCGGCGGGATGCGCTAGCAGGCGGTTGCCTTGGCCGCGCGCTGTTCGCTACAGCCGCTTGCTGACCGCCCGCCGGCACGCTGCTACCTCGCTTTTCGAGAAATCGCTGCATCCAGCTGCCGCGTGCCGGCAAGGCTTGCGCGGGTCAGGATGCAGCTCGATTAAAGGTAAGGTCCATGAACTCATCCCTTCCCATGGCCCAGCCCGATAGCCGTCGCTGGTTCGCGCTGGGCGTGCTGCTGATCGGTACGCTACTGCCACCGCTCGACTTCTTCATCGTCAATGTGGCGCTGCCGGTGATCCGTCGCGACTTCGAGACCTCCTCGGATCTGGCCCAGCTTGTGGTATCCGTCTATGCGACGGCTTATGCGGTCACCCTGATCCTGGGCGGCCGCCTGGGTGACATGTTCGGCCGCAAGCGTGTCTATCTGGGCGGCATGCTGGGCTTCGGTATCGCCTCTGCGCTATGCGGGGTCGCGCCAACGCCCGCTATGCTGATTGCCGGGCGGCTGCTGCAGGGCGTAGCGGCTGCCATCATGGCGCCACAGTCCATGGCGCTGATCCATGCGACCTTCCCCGCGGAAGAGAAGAATCGGGCGCTCGGCCTGTACGGCGCGACCTTCGGACTTGCCGCTGTGCTGGGCCAGGTCTTGAGTGGGGTGCTGATCGAGGCCAATCCCTTCGGCTTGGGCTGGCGCAGCATCTTCCTCATCAATCTTCCCATCATTCTCTGTGCCCTGCCGGCCGCGCTGGTCGTGCTGCGCGAGAGCCGGGCCACGCAACCGGGCCGGCTCGATGTCATGGGCGCCGGTCTGCTCGCGGCTGGGCTGTTGGCGCTGGTCGTACCCCTGGTCGAGGGACCACGACTGCATTGGCCCTGGTGGTCACTCCCCCTGCTCATCGTCAGTGGCGGGTTGCTGATCACCTTCTGGCGCTACGAGCAACGCAAGGAGGCGGCCGGCGAGACGCCCCTGGTGCTGCCTTCCCTGCTCACCGCTTCCCGGTTGAGACGCAGCCTCCTGGCGACCTTTCTGTTCTATGCCCTGGCACCTTTCTTTCTCATCTTCGCCGTCTACCAGCAGGCCGGCCTGGGGCACGGAGCCCTGGCTGCGGGCTGGGCGATCCTCCCCCTGGGGATCGGCTTCCTCCTCGGGCCCCTGTGCAGTCCGCACCTTGCCCAACGGTTGGGTGCACGCACCGCCGCCTTTGGCATGGCTTTGGAGGTCATGGGCCTGATGTTGGCGGCCGCGCTGGCCGGCTTGCCCACCTGGCTGCCGGTGCCGCTGCTGTTGATCGGCCTGGGGCAGGGCATAGCGCTTCCGGCCCTGGTGAGAGTGAACGCGGATCAGGTGGCGCCGAGCCTGGCCGGACTCGCCGCCGGCTTGATGAATGCCACCCTGCAGATCAGCGCCGCCCTGGCGGTAGCGCTCATAGGAGGCCTGTTTTTCGCCCTCGCCCCCGATGGCGCTGGCGGAAGAGAGGTGCAGGTCGCCTTTTCCGTTGCCGCCTTGACGATGGGCGCTGCCCTGGCGCTGGCAGCCGTTTTGAGTTGGCCAGGCACCCCGGCGACTGTCTCGCCAAGGGCTTGCGACGCAGAGTGAACAGCGCTTCTCACAGCGCGAGGAGAACAGCATGAGAAAGACCTGGCTTATTACCGGTTGCTCGAGCGGTCTTGGCGGCCATATCGCCGCAACGGCCGCTGCGCGTGGAGACAGAGTCGTGGCAACGGCTCGCGATCCCGCCTTGTTGCAACCCCTGGTTCGGCAATTCCCGGAGAACCTGAGGACCGTGCGGCTGGACGTCACCGATCCCGCCTCGGTGGCTGCCGCGATTGCCTTTGCAGAGCGGGAATTCGGCGGTCTCGATGTCTTGGTGAACAACGCCGGGATAGGCTTCATCGGTGCCGTGGAGGAGGCCGAGCCCAGCGAATACCGGCCGGTGTTCGACGTGAATGTATTCGGTCTGATCGAAACGACCCGCCTGGCGTTGCCTGTCCTGCGCCGGCGAGGCGGCGGCCGTATCGTCAACCTGTCATCCGGGGCAGGGCTCTCGGGAGGACCGGGTTCCGGCTACTACAGCGCGAGCAAGTTTGCGGTCGAGGGATTTTCCGAGTCGCTGGCCAAGGAGGTGGAACCCTTCGGAATCCGCGTGACCATCGTCGAGCCCGGCCCGTTTCGCACCGATTTTCTCGGGCGCTCCATCGCCATGGCGAACCAGGTGATCCCGGCCTACGCCGACACGGCGGGGCGGCGGCGTGCCTACCGGGACAGCAATGACGGCAAACAGGCGGGAGATCCGCGAAAGGCTGCCGCGGTGATAGTGCAGGCCGTCATGGCGACCGAGCCACCCTTGCATCTGCCGCTTGGACCGGTCGCCTACGACATCGCGGAACGCAAGTCGCAGGCGCTGCGCGCCGACATGGAGGCCTGGCGCGACATCGCCCTGCATACCGACTTCGACTGATCGATCCAGGCGGGGCTGCGGTACCCGTGGCTTCTAACGTTCCACCCACCTCGCGGATCATCTCGATCCCTGTGCCCAACCCGCTTGAGCGGCACGCTCATCGCCATGGGGTGCCTGGGCCTTGTCGCCTGGTGAGTGGATTCCTTTCCCGGCAAGCGTCCTTGCCATTCCGTAAATGAACACCGCTGGAGTGCTCCATGAGTCATACCTTCCCGGATTCGACTGCCCGCCACTGGCTGCAACGCTACTATTTCATCAGGACTGCGGTTTCGCTGCTGTGGATCGCGCTGGCGCTCGCCATCGGTCATGAGCAGGGTTGGGCGGGGCCGCTATTGCTCGTTCTCTACCCTGCGTGGGATGCCCTGGCGAACGTTCTGGATGCCCGCCAGAGCGGCGGGCTGCGGCACAACGCTGCGCAGCGACTCAACGCCGTCGTCAGTCTGGGCGTCGCGGTGGCGATAGGGCT
Organism: Pseudomonas sp. 313; assembly: GCF_000316965.1. NCBI lineage: Bacteria > Pseudomonadati > Pseudomonadota > Gammaproteobacteria > Pseudomonadales > Pseudomonadaceae > Pseudomonas > Pseudomonas sp. 313. Next base: position 44,182 of record NZ_ANBZ01000091.1, on the reverse strand, counting down.
GGCACTGGGGGCCGGCCTAGGCGCCGCGATCGGGGTGTTCGGGGTCTGGGCCATGGCCGCTGGGCTTTTCCAGCTGGTCGTGGCGATACGGCGCTGGCGGACGTCCGCTGGTCAGTGGGCGATGATCCTGAGTGGCGCTCAATCCGCCCTGGCGGGTGGATTCTTCGTGAAACAGGCGACCGAAGGCGTCCCGCTGGATGTTTCCAGCGTGACGCCTTATGTGGCTTTCGGTGCCTGCTACTTCGGGGTCTCGGCGGCCTGGCTCGCGGTAGCGAGATCGCGGCGGAGCGCGGCCGCTAGGCGAGCCTGATGTGGAGCCGACGCCCTCGTGGGCGCCGGCCCCGGCGGTGTCGAAGGACTCAGCCGTAGCGCTTGAACGCCTCGATGGCCAGGCCGTTGCCGATGTTGCCGAAGCGGTCGCCGTCCACCAGGCGGGCGCCGGGGAAGCGCTTGGCGAGGGCCTGGCGCAGTGCCGGGATGCCGCTGGAGCCGCCGGTGAAGAACAGGCTGTCGACCCGCGCCGGATCGAGATCGGCGCGGGCCAGCAGGTCGTCCACGCCACGGCTCAGGCGTTCCAGTTGCAGGGCGATGGCGGCATCGAACAGTGGCCTCTCCAGATCCGCGGCCAGGCCGGTCTCGATGCGATCCAGGCGCAGGGTGCGGCGCCAGTCGTCGGTAAGGGCGATCTTGGCGTCTTCCACCTGGATCGCCAGCCAGTGGCCGGCGCGCTGTTCGATGAGCTTGAACAGGCGATCCATGCAGCGGGTGTCCTGGGCGTCGTATCTCATGTCGCGCAGGCCCAGCACGCTCTTCTTGGCGTAGACGGCGTTGATGGTGTGCCAGGTCGCCAGGTTGATGTAGTGGCTGGTGGGCATGGTGGCGCCGCTCTTCATGGCGCTGCCGTAGCCCAGCAGCGGCATCACGCCTTCCAGACTCAGCTGGCGGTCGAAGTCGGTGCCGCCGACGTGCACGCCGCCGGTGGCGAGGATGTCGCCGGCGCGGTCGGCCAGGTTGCGGCGCTCCGGCGCCAGGCGCACCAGGGAGAAGTCCGAGGTGCCGCCGCCGATGTCGACGATCAGCACCAGTTCTTCGTGCTCGATGCTGCGTTCGTAGTCGAAGGCGGCAGCGAGGGGTTCGAACTGGAAGGAGATATCGCTGAAACCTACCTGGCGCGCCACAGCGGCCAGGGTGTCCTCGGCCTCCTGGTCGGCGACCGGATCGTCATCGACGAAGTGCACCGGACGGCCCAGTACCACGGCGTCGAAGGGGCGATCGGCCTGCTGTTCGGCGCGCTGCTTGAGGGTGCCGAGAAACAGGCCGAGCACCTCGGTGAAGGGCAGGGCGCTGCCGAGGATGCTGGTCTCGCCTTTGAGCAGGTTGGAACCGAGCAGGCTCTTGAGCGAACGCAGCAAGCGGCCCTCGTAGCCTTCCAGGTATTCGTGCAGCGCCTGGCGACCATAGGCCGGGCGGCGTTCCTCGGCGTTGAAGAAGATCACCGAGGGCAGGGTGGCCTTGCCTTCTTCGAGGGGCAGCAGGACGTCGCCGGCGGGCCTGAGCCAGCCGGCGGTGGAGTTGGAGGTACCGAAGTCGAGGCCCAGGGCGCGGGCGGGTTGAGCAGCAGACATGTCAGGATCCGTAACGCGAGCAGCCGCGCAGTTTAGCTGAGACCGGCGACCAGGCGAACCCTGGCCGGATGCCAGCAGGATTGACCCGCGCTGCTGCAGGACTGAAGCGATGGCAGGCGAACGGTGGTGTCAGCCCTTGCGCGAGCGGTCGCGCGGCTCTTCCAGGGTGCAGACATCATCCTGGCAACGCCGACTGCCCTCAGGATGCGGCAGCCAGGTCAGGCCTGGGCGCAGCTTGAGAAACAGGCGATAGCCCATTTCCAGCAGCGGCCGCAACGGCCGCCAGGCCAGCGGTCGGGCCCAGTGGCCGAGGCCTGCGGTGCGCCAGCTCCAGTAGGTGGCGTCCAGGCCCTTGAACCAGTAGCCATCGGCATCCCGGGCGTGGAGCAGATCGAGCATGGCCTGGCGCGGCGGCGCATCGGCGGGCGCCTGCGCCTCGTAGTCCGGCGCGGCCAGATCCACCAGGTGCAGCTGGCTGGGGTCGGCATGGCGGCGCAGCCAGGCGATCTCGCGGGCGCACAGCGGGCAGGCGCCGTCGTGAAAGAGGGTCAGGGGCAGGCGAGGGGCGTGCATCGTGATCTTCCCAGGGGACTTGTCTATCTGGACCGGCACGCGGGGCTGCCGTTGCGCTTTCCGCCGAACGGTAAGCGCAACGGCGCCCCGTGGCGAGTCGGAATCAGAGACGCCGAATGACGGCATTGCACGCAAACAACCAACGAGGTCGCTATGGATCTGGGAATCAAGGGGCGTGTCGCCCTCATCACGGGGGCCAGTGGTGGCATGGGGCTGGCCACGGCTAAGCTGTTGGCCGAAGAGGGCGTCAAGCTGGTGCTTTCCGACCTGGAGCAGGACAAGTTGGAAGCGGCGGCCAAGGGCCTGCCGGGCGAGCCGCTGCTGATCGCCGCCGACATGACTGACCAGGCCGCGGTGGACCAGTTGGTAGAGCAGGGCGAGGCCCGCTTCGGCCAGATCGACATCGTGGTACATACCGCGGGCGTCACCGGCGCCAAGGGCGATCCCCTGGAGCTGGCCGATGCCGACTACGAGGAGGCCTGGGCTACCGACTTCTTTTCCGCCGTGCGCGTCGGCCGCGCCGCCATCCCGCGCATGCGTAAGCGCGGTTGGGGTCGCTTCGTCTGCATCACGTCGGAAAACGCCGTCCAGCCCTATTGGGAAGAGGCCGTCTACAACGTCGCCAAGGCCGCCCTGGCCGCCTTCATCAAGAACCTCTCCTACAAGGAAGCGGCCCACGGCGTGCTGTGCAACACCGTGTCGCCAGCCTTCATCGAGACCGGCATGACCGACGGCATGATGGAAAAACGCGCCAAGGAACTAGGGGTCTCCTTCGAAGAAGCCATCGAAAGCTTCCTCGACGAAGAACGACCCGGCATCGTGCAGAAGCGTCGCGGCCAGGTGGAAGAGGTGGCCGCGGCCATCGCCCTGCTGGTGTCCGAACGCGGCTCCTTCATTAACGGCAGCAACCTGCGCGTGGATGGGGGCTCGGTCCAGGCCGTGCAGAACTAAGACGAGCGGGGCGGCTCCTCGGCCGTCCCGTTTTCTTGCTGGCGGCGCACGGCCTCTTCCAGGGGAATGAACTCCACTTGGCGATCCTTGACCACCGGTGGCAGGGTGATGCCCATGGAGACATAGATGCTGGTGAACATGTCGATGCCCATGTCCGCCGGTTTCACCCAGTCCACCGGGACATAGAGCAACCCGCCGCCCACGGGGACCGGCGCCGAAGGCACCAGCACGGCGTGATAGTGGCGACCCTCGATATCGATCACCGCCGGATTGGGCAGCAGTGCCAGCACCGCCACGCCCTGACCACCAAAGAAGCACCACACCGGACTCATGGCGCGGATATCCGCGCCCCCTTCCTTGCGATCGAGCAACTCGACGAAGCGTTCGGCCAGGCCATAGAGCTTGCCCACCACCGGAATGCGGCGGAAGGTCACGTCGGCGAACCAGCCCAGCGGCCGGCGCAGGCCCAGCTTGACCGCTAGTCCCAGCGGATAGAGCAGTACCAGCAAGAGCAGGGTGCCGAGGCCATAGGCCGCCAGGGAGTTGCCGACGAAGGGGTGACCGACCGCCACGAACAGCCGGCCCAGGGTGGTGTTGGGGCCGATCAGCCCATTGAGGAAGCTGACGATCCAGCCGATCAGCGCCAGGGTCAGGACCAGCGGCAGGAGCAAGAGCAGGCCGGCCAGCCAGGTGGAGACGACGCTTTCGATACTGCGGCGAACGAAGGGCATGCAAGAACTCGACGGCTAAAGCGCCATTCTATACGGCCCGGGTGCGCTCAGCGTCGGCCCGGACCGACTTTCTGAGCGCGCCTCGATCACAGCCAGCGGCGATAGAAGGCGGCCTCCTGCTCCAGGACATCGGCCTGGTTGGCCGCTCGGCGAAAGCCATGGCCTTCATCGGGATAGCGCCTGACCACCACCGGTATGCCGCGCGCCTCCAGGGCCGCGGCCATGGCGTCGGTCTGGGCCGGGACCACCACAGCATCCTTGAGGCCCTGCAGGAAGATCACCGGCGCCTGGATGCCATCCGCGTGCAGCAGCGGGGTACGGGCCTCGTAGCGCGCGCGGTCGGCCTCGGGATCGCCGATCAGCCAGTCCAGGTAGTCCGCCTCGAACTTGTGGGTGGCCTTGGCCAGCGCCAGGGGATCGCTGACGCCATAGAGGCTGGCGCCGGCGCGAAAGACGTCGCGGAAGGCCAGGGCGCAGAGCACGGTATAGCCGCCCGCGCTGCCGCCGCGGATAAAGGCGCGTGCTGGATCCACCAGCCCCTGGGCGCCGAGGTGCTCGACCACCGCGCAGGCATCCTCGACGTCCACCTCGCCCCAGCGCAGCTGCAGTGCCTGGCGATAGGCCCGGCCATGGCCGCTGCTGCCGCGATAGTTGAGATCGGCCACGGCGAAGCCCTGGCGGACCCAGAACTGGATACGCGCATCGAACACCGGATAGGTGCAGGAGGTGGGGCCGCCATGGATGCTGACCAGCAGCGGTGGCGGACCTTCGCCGTGCCCTTCCGGCAGATAGAGAAAGCCCTGGGCCTGCTCGCCACCGCTGGGATAACTCAGCGGCTGGGGCGTGACGATGGCCGCGTCCGCCAGGGGCGCCACCCCGCCGGTGACGATCTCCACCGCGCCGGTCTGGCGGTCGATGGCCAGCACCGCCGAGGGCCGGGTCGGCGCTGCGGCTATGCAGTAGCAGTGCGTCTCGTCCAGGGCCAGGCCGCGGAAACGGCTGAAGTCCGGGGCCAGGCGACGGACCTCGCCAGCTGCCCGGCGCTCGCCGAGCAGGCCGAAGCCGTCTTCCTGCCAGGTCGCCAGCCAGCCTTCCGCGGTCGGCAACCAGCTGCTACCGCCCAGCTGCCAGGGCGCCGCCGCGTGATCCGCCGCGGGTGCCTGCCTGGGCGCGAAGCCCTCCGCGGACTCGCACCAGGGCTGCCACCAGCCCTGGCGATCGCTCAGCGCCCAGAGTTGGTCATCCTCATCGAAGAGCGGCTGCTGCAGCGACTCCTCGGGATCGGCTGAAACGATGCTAGGCGCTACGGGCTGACCTTCTTTGTCCAGTGTCGCCGCCAGCAGCCGGGTGCGGGTCCAGGGCTGGTGCGGCCTGTCCCACTCGATCCAGGCCAGTCGACAGCCGTCGGCGCTGGTACGCGGCGCCGCATAGAAATCCGCGCCCTCGGCGAGCACCTGACGCTCGCCGCCCGAGCGCAGGGCGACCAGGCGATGCCGCGGCGGCTGCTCGCTGTGATCCTCCTCGACCGCCAGCACCTGCTGCCTGACGCCATCCCAGTGCAGATCGCCATAGCGCCAGGCCTCGCCACCGGCCAGCCATACGGGCGCGCCGCCCTCTCGCGGCTGACGATAGACCGCCTGGTCGGCTTCGTTGACGAACAGCGGTCCCTGGTCACCCAGGCAGAGGGCGCCGCCGCCGTATTCATAGACCTTGCTGCGCAGGCTGAAGCCTGCCGGCGTGAGGCACCGCGGTGCAGCGCCGGATGTGCGCAGCCACAGCCGGGTGGCGCCGTCGGCGGGATCGTACTGACTCCAGTAGAGGCCACTGGCATCGACCTTGAGTTCGGCGAAGTCGATGCCGGCGGCAACGGCCTGGGCCGGCGTGAGCGAGGTAGGGGCGGTCATGGCGACTCCGGAAGTAGGAACAGCCGTTAGCCTAGCAGCTGTGTGGGACGGTCTGGGGGGCGTGCCGGCCCGTTGGGCTTCGCTGCGCTCAACCCAACCTACGAAGCGTGCGCTGCTTTTCCCCCTTTCCCCTTGGGAGAGGGTTGGGGTGAGGGTGTCAGGCTGTTGGGCTTCGCTGCGCTCAACCCAACCTACGAGGCGTGCGCTGTTTTTCCCCTCTCCCTTTGGGAGAGGGCCGGGGGAGAAGGTGCCAGGCCGTTGGGCTTCGCTGCGCTCAACCCAACCTACGAGGCGTGCGCCGCTTTTCCCCCTCTCCCTCTGGGAGAGGGCTGGGGTGAGGGAGCGGCCCGTTCGGCGCCTGTCCTAGAACAACCCCAACTGCTCCCCCGGCGGGGCGAACTGGCTGCAATCCAGGCCTTCGCCCTCGCGGCGCTCCAGGCCGAAGCGGCGGCGGGCCAGGCGAAAGCGCTGGGCCAGGAGCTCGGCGAACTGGCCTTCGCCCTTCATGCGGATGCCGAAGCGGCTGTCGTAGTTCTTGCCGCTACGCGACTGCCGGATCAGGCTCATCACATGGGCGGCGCGTTCGGGGAAATGCGTCTGCAACCACTCCTCGAACAGGTCGGCGATCTCCAGTGGCAGTCGCAACAGCGTGTAGCCGGCCGAGCGGGCGCCGTGGTCGCGGGCTGTCTCCAGCAGGGCTTCGAGTTCATGGTCGTTGATCATGGGAATCATCGGCGCCAGCAGGGCGCTCACCGGCACCCCGTGCTCGTGCAGGGTGCGCATGGCGCGCAGCCGGGCCTGGGGCGCCGCGGTGCGGGGTTCGAGGATGCGCTTGAGGTCATCGTCCAGCGTGGTGAGGCTGAAGGCGACGCGGACCAGGTTGCGCTCGGCCAGCTGCACGAAGAGATCCAGGTCGCGCAGGATCAGCGCGCTCTTGGTGATGATCGTCACCGGATGGCGATAGCGCAGCAGGATTTCCAGTGCCTGGCGGGTCAGCTGGTACTGGCGCTCGATGGGCTGGTAGCCGTCGGTGTTGATTCCCAGGGCGATGGGTTGCGGCTGATAGCCCGGCTTGCACAGTTCCGCCTCCAGGCGCTCCGCCAGATTGGTCTTGGCGATCAGCTTCGTCTCGAAGTCGATCCCTGGCGACAGATCCCAATAGGCATGGGAGGGCCGGGCGAAGCAATAGATGCAGCCGTGCTCGCAGCCACGATAGGGATTCACCGAGCGATCGAAGCCCACGTCCGGCGACTGATTGCGGCTGATCACCGTCTTGGCGGTTTCCCGGCGTACCGAGGTGGTGAAGGTCAGCGGGGTGGCTTCGTCATACCAGCCATCGTGCTCAGCTTCGCTGCGGGTCGCGGCGAAGCGATTGTGCGGATTGCTGGCGGTGCCACGACCCCGTGGCGGGCGCTGGGGCTGGGTCATGTGGAGGCCTCGAAAGCTGTATCTTTGTACAGTATAAGGCCTGAGGGATCGGGGCAAGGGTGCAGCGGTCGGGTGGACTGTAGGAGCGGCTATCAACGAGTCCAGTCGGCGCGAGCGGCGGCCACCCGGGCCGCCGCCGAAACTGCGCCCTACAACACCGAGATCGGATAGTTGAGGATGATGCGGTTCTCGTCGAAGGAGCCGCTGGCACTGTAGTCGCGTCTCATGCTGGAGTTGCGCCAGCGGATCAGCAGTTTCTTCAGCGGACCGCTCTGCACCTCGTATTGCACCTCGGACTCGCGACCCCATTCCTTGCCGTCGGTGATGCTGCCGGTGTGCACGTTGTCGCCGCTGATGTAGCGGTTCATCAGGGTCAGGCCCGGCACGCCGAAGGCGGCGAAGTTGTGGTCGTAGCGCACCTGCCAGGAGCGTTCCCGGGCGTTGTCGTAGCTGGAGTTGTAGCTGTCGTTGCCCAGGGTGCCGCCGCTGGTGCCATTGACCCTCATCCAGGCGCTGTCGCCGCTGACGCGCTGCAGGCCGACATAGAAGGTGCCGCCGCCCTGCTTGGCCGAGAGCAGCGCATAGGCGGTGCGGTTGTCCAGGGCACCGGCGCGGGCCGAGCCGTCGTCGTCGCCGATGAAGTAGCCGAGGTTGGCGCCCAGGGTCCAGCTGCCCACTGGCTGGTAGTGGATCAGGTTGATGAACTTCTGGTTGTAGATGTCTTCGAGCTGGGCGTACCAGAGGCCGATCTGGGTACGCTTCTCGTTGAACCGGTATTCGCCGCCGACGTAGTTGAAGCGGTCGGAGGTGGCATTGGCGCGGCCCTGCATGAACATGTCTTCCATGCTGGCGTCGTTGCGCGGACTGTTCTGGCGCATCTGGCCGCCCCAGAGTTCCAGGTTCTGGATCTCGGTGGAGTGGATCTGGGCGCCCTGGAAGGTCTGCGGCAGCGAGCGGCCGTCGTCGGATCTGAGGATCGGCAGCACGGCGAACCACTCGCCGACCTTGATATCGGTCTTGGAGACCTTGGCCTTGGCCGCCACCGCCAGGCGGCCGAAGTCCTTGGCCGGCTCGTTGCCGGCATGGGTCGGTAGCAGCTGGGTGCCGTAGGTGCCGGCGCCGCCGTCGAGCTTGACCGAATAGAGCCCCAGGGCATCGATGCCGAAGCCCACCGGGCCCTGGGTGTAGCCCGAGGTCAGGCCGAAGATGAAGCTCTGGGTCCATTCCTCGGCCTTGTTCTGCGCGGTGTAGGCCGGATCGACGAAGTTGCGATTGAAGTAGAAGTTGCGCAGGTTGAGATTGGCCTTGGTGCCTTCGATGAAGCCGTCTGCGGCCCACAGCGGTGTGGTGCTGGCCAGGGCGGCGAAGGCGGCGCAGGCACGGGCGAGCCGGCCGGAAGCGAGTCGAGTGCTCATGGTGTTCCTTGTTCTTGTCGGTAAGGGGTGCCCTGCCGGCACGGGGGCGGCATCTGACGAGGGCAGGTAGGGCGGTGGCGCGAGGTACGGCTAGGAGGGTGCAGGCGACATGAGGGATTCCTTTCTTATTTGAATTATCGGAAAGCTAGGGCCGACGCATTCGGCTGAATAGTTATATGACAACGTATGTCTTACGGCAAGGCTACCAAGGTAGCAGGGCGGAGCCCTCGCCAGGCGAGGGCTCGCGAGGGGTCAGACGCTGGCCTTGAGGCTGTCCTGACGGGCCGTGTCATAGGCGTGCTTGTCCATCTGCACGGCGCCCGGCTTGCCCAAGTCGCTCATGGGCACCCGGTAGGTTTCCGGCGACAGGTAGGCCGCCAGGGCCGACAGGCAGGTCACGCCGAAGGCCAGGCCACCGACCACCAGCCAGATGTTGTCGGTGCCGGGCGGGGCGACCAGGGTGAACAGCGCCGGCAGCATGGCGGTGAACATGGTGCCGATGTTCTGGGCGATGGCCATGGCCGAGACGCGATAGCGGGTCTGGAACTGCTCCGGGTAGAAGCTGGGGAACACCGCGTTGTAGCCCTGGTAGACCACGCCCCACATCAGCAGCGACATGAGGAAAGCCAGCGGCAGGTTGTGGATGCTGATGGCATAGAGGTAACCGAAGGCCAACAGACCCGACCCCAGGGCACCGCCGATCATGGTCGGCCGCCGCCCGATGCGGTCGGAGAGGTTGCCGACGAAGGGGATCACCAGCACCGCGACGATGTTGCCCACCACCGGTATCCACAGATAGACGCTCTTGTCGAAGCCGATGCCGTAGGCCGGCTGCACCGCATAGGCGGCGCCGAAGATGGTGGCCACCACCGGGATGACGTTCATTAGCGCCATCAGGGCCACCAGGATCATGGCCTTCCAGCTGGTGGTCAGGGCTTCGCCGATGGGCGAGCGTCTGGCCACGGCGGCGGTCTCGGCCTTGGCTTCTTCCTTGACGAAGGCGGGCGTCTCATGGACTTCCCGGCGGATGATGAAACCGGCCAGCAGGACGAAGGCGCTGAGCAGGAAGGGGATGCGCCAGCCCCAGCTGTTGAAGGCATCGGCGGGCATGAAGTAGGCCAGCGGCAGGAAGATCGCCGCGGCCAGTACCTGACCGGCCTGGACGCCCTGCAGGGTAAAGCTCGCATAGTAGCCGCGCCGCCCGAAGGGCGCGTGTTCGAGCACCATGGAACTGGCCCCGGAGATCTCGCCGGCCACGGCGAAGCCCTGGATCAGGCGCAGCACCACCAGCAGGATGGGGGCGAGGATGCCGATCTGGTGGTAGGTGGGCAGCAGGCCAACGGCCATGGTGGCGATGCCCATGAGGAACATGCACAGCAGCAGGACGTTCTTGCGGCCGCGGGTATCGCCCCAGTGACCGAGCACGAAGGCGCCGACCGGCCGCGCCAGATAGCCCACGCCATAGGTGGCGAGGGAGGCGACGATGGCCATCTTGGGATCGCTGGAGGGGAAGAATATCTGCGGAAAGATCAGCGCCGCCGCCTGGGCGTAGATGAAGAAATCGTAGTATTCCAATGCCGAGCCGATCCAGCCGCTGGCAGTGGCTTTCTTGGCTTGGGAGCCGGGGGTGGGGGAGGCGGTATTGGCCATGGTTGTCTCCGGAATTTTATTGTCAGGCCAGGAGGGTTTCAGCGCCGCGCACGAACTCGCTCGGGCAGCGGGAGCCGAAGATGGAAAGGACGGGAAGACCTAGCCTGGCCGTCGCCGACCGAGCGCGGTGGGGCTGCAGACGAGACGGGGGGCGCAGGATAACGTGGATAGCAGGGGCATGGACGCACACTCTTGTTTGTCTTGTTATGGTCGACGCGGCGGAAGCGACGAGCGCTGGGCTCTGCGATCCATAGTGCGAGGCGCCGCTGGGGCGGGTCAATTCGCCAGATGACCAAATGTTCGATCAGCGAACAGAAACTAACTGGTTCGTACATAATCCATTGTTGGGCCGTGCGGTGCCACGAATAATCGGTGCCAGACCCTAACGAATACCGGTCACTCCGCCAGTAGCATGCGTGGTGGCCGTCAACCCAGGAGCACCGGCATGCAGCGTTCCATCGCGACCGTATCCATCAGTGGCACCCTGACCGAGAAACTCGAGGCCATCGCCGCGGCGGGCTTCGACGGTGTGGAGATCTTCGAGAACGACCTGCTGTATTCCGGCGCCAGTCCGCGGGAGATCCGCCAGCGCGCCCAGGACCTGGGACTGGCCATCACCCTGTTCCAACCGTTCCGCGACTTCGAAGGTAATCGCCGCGAGCGCCTGCAGCGCAATCTCGACCGCGCCGAGCGCAAGTTCGACCTCATGCAGGAACTGGGTACCGACCTCATCCTGGTGTGCAGCAACACCGCCGCCGACAGCCTCGGCGACGAACGCCTGATCGCCGACGACCTGCAACTGCTGGCCGAACGCGCTGCCCCGCGCGGCCTGCGCATCGGCTACGAAGCCCTCGCCTGGGGACGCCACGTCAACACCTGGCAGCAGGTCTGGCGCCTGGTGAAGGCGGTCGACCATCCCAATCTCGGCGTGCTGCTCGACAGCTTCCACACCCTGTCCATCGGCGGTGATCCGGCGGGCATCGCCCAGATCCCCGGGGACAAGATCTTTTTCGTGCAGATGGCCGATGCGCCGCTGCTGCAGATGGACGTGCTGGAGTGGAGTCGGCATTTCCGCTGCTTCCCGGGGCAGGGCGAATTCGACCTGGCCGGTTTTCTCGCGCCCATCCTGCAGACCGGCTACCAGGGGCCGCTGTCGCTGGAGATCTTCAACGACGGCTTTCGCGCCGCCCAGACCCGCGCCACCGCCGCCGATGGCCTGAGGTCCCTGCTCTATCTGGAAGAGCAGACCGCCGCGCGGCTGCAGCGCGACGAGACCTCGGTGGCGGCGCCGCTGTTCGCTCCACCCGAGGCGCCGCGCCTGGAAGGCACCGAATTCCTCGAATTCGCCGTGGACGACGGCCATGGTGCCGAACTGGCGCGCTGGCTGGGCAAGCTGGGCTTCGCCCAGGCCGGGCGGCACCGTTCGAAGAACGTCACCCTGCTGCGCCAGGGCGAGATCAACCTGGTGCTCAACGCCGAACCCTATTCCTTCGGCCACAACTTCTTCGAGGCCCACGGCCCCTCGCTGTGCGCCATGGCCCTGCGCGTGCCGGACAGCCAGGCCGCCCTGGAGCGCGCCCAGCAGTACCGGGCGCAGCCCTATCGCGGCCTGGTCGGCCCCAACGAGCGGGAGATCCCGGCGGTGCGGGCACCGGACGGCAGCCTGATCTATCTCGCCGATCGCGGCGTGGACGGTCGCAGTCTCTACGACACCGACTTCGATGTCAGCGCCGGCGCCAGCGGAGGGCTCGGTCTGACCCATGTCGACCACGTGGCCATCGCCCTGCCGGCCGATGCGCTGGACAGCTGGGTGCTGTTCTACAAGAGCCTGTTCGACTTCAGCGCCGACGACGAGGTGGTGGTGCCGGACCCCTATGGCCTGGTCAAGAGTCGTGCGCTGAAGAATCGCGAGAGCAGCGTGCGCCTGGCGCTGAACATCTCGGAGAATCGCAACACCGCCATCGCCCGGGCACTGTCCAGCTATCGCGGCTCGGGGGTGCACCACATCGCCTTCGCCTGCCAGGACATCTTCCAGGCGGTGGAGCAGGCCAAGGCCGCCGGGGTGCCCCTGCTGGAGATCCCAATGAACTACTACGACGACCTGGGGGCGCGCTTCGATTTCGACGACGACTTCCTCAGTCGCCTGGCCTACTACAACGTGCTCTACGACCGTGACGCCCAGGGTGGCGAGCTGTTCCACGTCTATACCGAGTCCTTCGCCGACCGATTCTTCTTCGAAATCCTCCAGCGCAAGGATTACAGTGGCTACGGCGCCGCCAACAGCCCGGTCCGCCTGGCGGCCATGCTGCAGGCCCGCCAGGGTCGCCCGGCGCCCCTGGAATTCTGAGCCAGGCGGGTACCTGTGGGTACCCGCATCTCTCCCCAGCCAAGAGTCAGACCCGATGCAGGACACCCCGGCGCTCGCGCCCGCGCTCCGTACGCCGCGCAAGAACAATCCCGAAAAGACCCGCCAGGCCATCCTCGCCGCCGCCGTGGCCGAGTTCGCCGATCTGGGCCTGAGCGGTGCGCGGGTGGACGCCATCGCCGAGCGCACCCATACCTCCAAGCGGATGATCTACTACTACTTCGGCAGCAAGGAGCAGCTCTACCTGACGGTGCTGGAAAAGCTCTACAGCGACGTGCGCGGCAACGAGGCCGAACTGCCGCTGGACCGGCTGCCGCCGCTGGAGGCGATCCGCACCCTGGCGGAGTTCCTCTTCGAGCACCACCGCAGTCACGACGACTTCATCCGCGTGGTGAGCATCGAGAACATCCACCGCGGTCGCCACCTGGCGCAGTCGGAGACCATCTCCAGCCTCAACTCCTCGGCCCTAGAAGCCCTGCGCCGCATCCTGGTCCGCGGCGAAGCCAGCGGTGACATCCGCAGCGGTCTTGATGCCGTGGATGTGCACCTGCTGATGTGTTCGTTCTGCTTCTACCGCGTCTCCAACCGCCACACCTTCGGCCGCATCCACGACATCGACATGGAAGCACCGGCGGTGTTGCGGCGGCACAAGACCATGATCGGCGATGCGATGGTGCGCTACCTGCAGCCGTAGGGCATCTGCGCGACCCTCACCCAGAGGGCGCCCGACAATCTTCTATCGGAGAGAGCAAGCCTCGTAGGCTGGGTTGAGACGGCTTCATCGTCGAAGCCCAACGCTGCTGGATATCTGGCGTTGGGCTTCGCCGCGCTCAACCCAACCTACGGGGCGCGGAATCCAGCCGCCCCCTCTCCCCTCGGGAGAGGGCTGGGGTGAGGGCAAACCCAGGCACCTTAACCTCGTAGGTTGGGTTGAGACGGCTTCATCGTCGAAGCCCAACATTGCCGGATATCCCGCGTTGGGCTTCGCCGCGCTCAACCCAACCTACGGAGCTACCCTTCTCCCTCTGGGAGAGGGCTGGGGTGAGGGCAAACCCAGGCACCCCAGCCTCGTAGGTTGGGTTGAGACGGCTCCATCGTCGAAGCCCAACGCTGCTGGATATCCTGCGTTGGGCTTCGCTGCGCTCAACCCAACCTACTACCTGCCAACCTCCTCTCCCTCGGAGAGAGGACTGGGGTGAGGGCAAACCCCGGCCCCCCAGCAAACCCTTAGAGCACCGGCATCCCGCCCGTCACCGGCAGCATGGCGCCAGAGATGTAGCTGCCTTCGTCCGACGCCAGCAGCACATAGGCCGGCGCCAGCTCCACCGGCTGGCCGGGACGCCCCAGGGGCGTGCTGCTACCGAATTGCTCCGGTTCGTCCGGCTTCATGGTGCTGACGATCAGCGGCGTCCAGATTGGGCCCGGGGCCACACTGTTGGCACGGATGCCTTTCTCGCCGAGCAGCTGCGCCAGACCCGCGGTGAAGTTGGCGATGGCGCCCTTGGTGGCCGAATAGGCCAGCAGGGTCGGCGGGGCGATGTCGGCATTGATCGAGGCGGTGTTGATGATGGAGCCGCCGCGCGGCATGTGCTTCACCACCGCCTGGGTGATGCGGAACATCCCATGGATGTTCACGTTGAAGGTATGCACCCATTCCTCGTCGGGAATCTCGTCGAGGCTGTCGCGCACCTGCTGGAAGGCGGCATTGTTGACCAGCACGTCGATGCGGCCAAAGGCCTCCACGGTTTTCTGCACCACGTCCAGGCAGGTCTGGCGCTCGGCCAGATCGCCCGGCAGCAGCACGGCCTGGCGCCCGGCTTCGGTGACCAGGCGAGCGGTCTCCTGGGCATCCTCGTGCTCGTCCAGGTAGGCGATGGCGACATCGGCGCCTTCCCGGGCGAAGGCGATGGCCACGGCGCGGCCGATACCACTGTCGGCCCCGGTGATCAGGGTCTTCTTGCCTGCCAGGCGACCCGAGCCGCGGTAGCTCGCGGCGCCGCTGTCGGGCTGCGGATCCATGCGCGCTTCGGAGCCGGGAAAGGTCTGGGGTTGGGGTTTGAGGGGTGGTTTGGGATGTTCGCTCACGAGAGGACTCCGAATGCAGACGAGAAGGGCGACCCCGGCGCGTGCCGGGGTGCGCAGGGGGCATTTAGAGGATCGGCTTGCCGCCGGTGACGGCGATGCGCGCGCCCGAGGTGTAGCTGGATTCGTCGGACGCCAGCATCACGTAAACCGGCGCCAGCTCCACCGGCTGGCCGGGGCGGCCCAGCGGGGTGTTGCCACCGAATTCCTTGACCTGCTCCGGTGGCATGGTGGCGGGGATCAGCGGGGTCCAGATGGGACCGGGAGCCACGCTGTTGGCGCGGATGCCCTTCTCGCCGAGCAGCTGCGCCAGGCCCGCGGTGAAGTTGGCGATGGCGCCCTTGGTGGTGGCATAGGCCAGCAGCGTCGGCCGCGGCATGTCCGAGTTCACCGAGGTGGTGTTGATGATGGAGCCACCCTGGCCCATGTGCTTTAGCGCGGCCTGGGTGATGCGAAACATGGCGGTGATGTTCACATCGAAGGTGTAGACCCACTCGTCGTCGGGAATCTCTTCGAGGGTCTCGTGGGTCATCTGGAAGGCGGCGTTGTTGACCAGCACATCGATGCGGCCAAAGGCGGCCACGGTCTGGTCCACCACCGCCAGGCACTGCTCGCGCTTGGACAGGCAGCCCGGCAGCAACAGGGCTTCGCGGCCGGCTTCGCGCACCAGGCGGGCGGTGTCCTCGGCGTCTTCGTGTTCGTTCAGGTAGCTGATGGCGACATCGGCGCCCTCGCGGGCGAAGGCGATGGCCACGGCGCGGCCGATGCCACTGTCGCCACCGGTGATCAGCGCCTTCTTGCCGGTCAGGCGGCCGGAGCCCTTGTAGCTCTGTTCACCGCAATCCGGGACCGGATTCATGCGCGATTGCAGGCCGGGAACCTTTTGTTGCTGTTCCGGCATGGGGGCTTTGGGAAAATCGGTCATGGGAGAATCCTCGTCGCTCTTGAAACGTTTGCGGGCCTGTCAGTACCGACAGGCCACAAGCGGCGAGGGTTCGAGACCCGAGACGGGCGGTGTAGCCAGATCAGCGCGGAGCCGATTCCGCCCAGCGCGGCGGCACCGTGGGTTGCCAGGCGGCGAGAGCGTCCAGCAGCGCGGTCGGCGAGTCTTCCACCTGCAGCATGGCGCGATGCGGCGCGGCGACGAAGCCCTGGGCCACCAGGTGATCGAGGAAGCCCTCCAGCTGGGCATAGAAGCCGTCGACCTCCAGCAGGCCCATGGGCTTGGCATGGTAGCCGAGCTGCCCCCAGGTCCAGACCTCGAAAAGCTCTTCCAGGGTGCCCAGGCCGCCGGGGAGGGCGATGAAGGCATCGGCCAGCTCCGCCATGCGCGCCTTGCGCGCATGCATGCCGTCGACCACTTCCAGACGCGTGCAGCCGGTATGGCCCAGCTCGGCGGTCTTGAGACTCTGGGGAATGATACCGATCACCTCGCCACCGGCGGCCAGGGCAGCATCCGCGACCACACCCATCAGGCCGACCTTGCCACCGCCGTAGACCAGGGTGAGGCCACGCTCGGCGAGGGTACGACCCAGGCGCGCGGCCGCTTCCGCGAAGACGGGCGAGGCGCCGGGCTTGGCGCCACAGAAGACACAGACGGTTTTCAGCGACATGGAGACTCCTAGGCAGGCAAAACGCCTAGCCTAGCTGCCCGCCACGCGCGATCAAAGCACCGTCATCGCGCGAGAGAAGCCTCTTCCGGCGCATTGCCGCTGGCGGCCTGGGCATAGCTGGCGAACAACTCGTGCAGCAGGGCGGTAAGGGTCATGGCGGGCGTCCTTGGCTGGCGGATAATGAGGGAGATAGTACCTAGAGGTAAGGCCCGACGACCCGGCAAAGGTTTCGATGGAGGCGATAGAGCGGAGCGGCTCCCTTGCCATGATCGCTGGAACCCGCCACCCTCGCATCGGTCTGACTGGCGACTTTCACGCATCCGGAGGGTTCATGAAATCCACGCTTTTTGCCGCCGCTTTGTTCGTCCTGGGAAGTACCGGCGCCTGGGCCGCCGACAGCTGTACCACCCAGATCGAAGCCGGCGACCAGATGACCTACAGCCGCGCCTCGATCCAGGTCCCGGCCTCGTGCAAGACCTTTACCGTCGAGCTGATCCACAACGGCAGCCTGCCCAAGAACGTCATGGGCCACAACTGGGTCCTGACCCGCGCCACCGACGCCTCGGCCGTCGACGCCGCGGGCATGAGCGCTGGGGAGGCCAAGGGCTATCTGCCCGAGGGCGACGAACGCGTCATTGCCCACACCCGCATGCTGGGCGGTGGCGAGAAGGACGCGGTGACCTTCGATACCGGCGTTCTGGAAGCGGGCAAGGAGTACACCTTCTTCTGTTCCTTCCCCGGGCATTTCGGGTCCATGCGCGGGGTGTTGCAGCGGGGGTAAGAGAGGGCGGGCTGACTGTCGCAGTCCGACTTCTTGAGCAGAAGATTCATGTAGGTTGGGTTGAGCGTTAGCGAAGCCCAACAATACATAGCCATTGCCAGGGCTTGTTGGTGCACTAGCTGATTATCGAGTGCTCTGATGGCTTTTGTTTCGCCCACCCGGGCGAGTTACTTTTGTCTGGGGCGCGCTGCCGCGACTGGCAAAAGTGACTCGCTCGAGAGAGCGAAACAAGAAGTGCCAGCAAAACTCGATAATCAGCTAGGGCACCAAGATTGAAGGTTGACCCTAACACCGTTGGGCTTCGCTAACGCTCAACCCAACCTACTGGCACCCCGACCTCAACCCTTGGCCAATTCCTTCTCGATGGCCTCCACCAATCGCGGATCATCCGCCGTCACGTCGGGCGCGAAACGACCCACCACCTCCCCATTGCGCCCGATCAGGAATTTCTCGAAGTTCCACAGCACCTCGGGCTTGGGATTGGGCGTGCCACCCCGACTCAGCATGCGCTCGCGGAAGGGGCCGTCGCCGGTGGCCTCGGGCTGCGCCTGGGTCAGTTCGGCATAGAGCGGATGCTGGTCTTCACCCACCACGCTGAGCTTGGCGAACAGCGGAAACTGCACGCCGTAGGTGAGGGTGCAGAATTCCTTGATCTCGGCGTCGCTGCCGGGCTCCTGCTGCTTGAAGTTGTTGGCGGGAAAGCCGAGTACTTCCAGACCGCGCTCGCGCTGGGTCTCGTAAAGGCGTTCCAGGCCTTCGTACTGGCTGGTGAGGCCGCACTTAGAGGCGACGTTCACCACCAGCAGCACCTTGCCCAGGTAGCGTTCCAGGGTCAGGGTTTCGCCGTCGATGGATTGCAGCGGGAGTTTCATCAGGGTCGCGGTCATGGTCGGCTTCCTCGGGGAGAAGCGACCAGCCTAGCGCAAAAACGCCGCCTCGATGGGCGGCGCCTGTCGGTCGAGTGGGGCTCAGCGCTTGAGCTTGACCACGTCGCCGGAAACGGTGGTGGTGTAGCCGTTCAGGACATAGGCCCAGAACCAGTTTTCCTGCACCTGGGCATTGATCAGGGCATCGCCGCCGCGGGACTTGATGGCGGCCTGCTGGGCACGCACGAAGCGGTCGTTCTGCTGGACCGGGATGAAGCCCAGGATCATGAGACCGGTGGCCTTGCCCTCGCCATGACCGACGACGGTGTACTGCGACGGATCCAGGTTCTGCGTCTTCATTGCGGTGCCGGTGCAGCCGGCGACGGCGGCGGCGAGGGCGAAGGAAGCGGCGAGCTTGGCGAAACGTTGCATGGAGTCACTCCTTTTTGAGTTGGCAGCGTCGGGCATCGTTTCCCGACGGGGCGCACTCTAGCAGTGCCAGGCCCGGCGGAAATACCGTTCGCCCCGGCGATAGAACCGCTCCTCCCAAGGTCCCAGGGTTATCAGGTGATAGCGCCTCGATCTAAGCCGAGTCGGCCCGAGCTGCTACCATCGCCGCCTTTTCGTCCGGCGGCCGCGTCGGGCGCCGTATCGGAGACCTCGTGTGAATCTGCCTCTCGTCCTCAACCTCGTCGCCTTCGCCGTGCTGCTCGGCCTGCTGGCGCGTACCCGCAACACCGGCTGGAGCCTGGCCGTGCGCGTCTTCATCGGTCTCGCCCTGGGCGTGGCCTTCGGCCTGGTACTGCAACTCGTCTACGGGCATGACGCCCCGGTGCTCAAGACCTCCATCGGCTGGTTCAACCTGGTCGGCAACGGCTATGTGCAGCTGCTGCAGATGAGCATCATGCCGCTGGTGTTCGCCTCCATCCTGGCCGCCGTGGCGCGGCTGCGCGAAGCCTCCTCCATGGGGCGCATCAGCCTGCTGACCCTGGGCACCCTGCTGTTCACCACCGCCATCGCCGCCCTGGTCGGGGTGCTGGTCACCTGGCTGTTCGGCCTGAGCGCCGAAGGCCTGGTGCAGGGCGCCCAGGAGACCGCGCGCCTGACCGCGCTGCAGAACAGCTATGTCGGCAAGGTGGCGGACCTGTCGGTGCCGCAGCTGCTGCTGTCCTTCATTCCGAAGAATCCCTTCGCCGATCTGTCCGGCGCCAATCCCACCTCCATCATCAGCGTGGTGATCTTCGCCGCCTTCCTCGGCGTCGCCGCCCTGCGCCTGCAACGCGACGATCCGGTGCGCGGCGAGAAGGTGCTGGCCGGCATCGACGTGCTCCAGGCCTGGGTGATGAAGCTGGTGCGCCTGCTGCTGCAACTCACTCCCTATGGCGTGCTGGCGCTGATGACCAAGATGGTCGCCACCGCCAGTCCCCAGGACGTGCTCAAGCTGGGCACCTTCCTGATCGCCTCCTACCTGGGCCTGGGTATCCTCTTTGGCGTCCATGCGCTGCTGCTGACCCTGAGCGGCCTGTCGCCGGCGCGCTTCTTTCCCAAGGTCTGGCCGGTGCTGAGTTTCGCCTTCACCAGCCGCTCGAGCGCGGCGACCATCCCGCTCAACATCGAAGCCCAGACCGAACGCCTCGGCGTGCCGCCGGCCATCGCCAGCTTCGCCGCCTCCTTTGGCGCCACCATCGGCCAGAACGGCTGCGCCGGTCTCTATCCGGCCATGCTGGCGATGATGGTCGCCCCGACCCTGGGGATCAATCCCTTCGATCCACTGTGGATCGCCACCCTGGTCGGCATCGTCACCCTGAGTTCAGCGGGCGTGGCCGGCGTGGGCGGCGGTGCCACCTTCGCCGCCCTGATCGTGCTGCCGGCCCTCGGCCTGCCGGTCACCCTGGTGGCGCTGCTGGTGTCCATCGAGCCGCTGATCGACATGGGCCGCACCGCCCTCAACGTCAACGGCTCCATGACCGCCGGCACCCTGACCGCGCGCTGGATGGGCCAGCTGGACAAGGCCGCCTACGACCGCGACGACCGCGCCGAAGCGCCAGCGGCGCCGATCAGTCGCGGCTGAGGCCAAGCCGTCTGCCATTGGGCTGCCTTGGCGCAGCCCAGTGGCTTCTGTGCCTAGTCAGAACAGGCCCCTTTAGAACAGGCCCTTTTAGAACAGAAAGTAGCGCTGCGCCATCGGCAGCACTTCGGCCGGTTCGCACCAGAGCAGCTGGCCGTCAGCCTTGACCTGGTAGTTCTGCGGATCGACCTCAATGGTGGGCAGATAGTCGTTGTGGATGAGGTCGCTCTTCTGCGCGGTGCGGCAGCCCTTGACCACACCGATGCGCTTCTTCAGCCCCAGTTGCTCCGGCACCCCGGCCTCGAAGGCGGCCTGGCTGATGAAGGTCAGGCTGGTGTCGTGGAGCATACCGGCGTAGCTGCCGAACATGGGGCGGTAGTGCACCGGTTGCGGGGTGGGGATGGAGGCGTTGGCGTCGCCCATCAGACTGGCCGCGATGGCGCCGCCCTTGAGGATCAGGGTCGGCTTGACGCCGAAGAAGGCGGGGCGCCAGAGCACCAGGTCGGCGAACTTGCCCACCTCGATGGAACCCACCTCGTGGCTGATGCCATGGGTGATCGCTGGGTTGATGGTGTACTTGGCGATGTAGCGCTTGACCCGGAAGTTGTCGTTGCCGGCGCCATCCTCGGGCAGCGGGCCGCGCTGCTTCTTCATCTTGTCGGCGGTCTGCCAGGTGCGGGTGATGACCTCGCCGACGCGGCCCATGGCCTGGCTGTCGGAGCTGATCATGGCGAAGGCGCCGAGGTCGTGGAGGATGTCCTCGGCGGCGATGGTCTCGCGGCGGATGCGACTCTCGGCGAAGGCCACGTCCTCGGCGATGCTCGGGTCCAGATGGTGGCAGACCATGAGCATGTCCAGGTGCTCGTCGATGGTGTTCTTGGTGAAGGGCCGCGTCGGATTGGTGGAGCTGGGTAGCACGTTGGGGAAGCCGCAGGCCTTGATGATGTCCGGCGCGTGGCCGCCCCCGGCACCCTCGGTGTGGTAGGTGTGGATGGTGCGACCCTTGAAGGCGCCCAGGGTGGTCTCGACGAAACCGGATTCGTTGAGGGTGTCGGTGTGGATGGCCACCTGGATGTCGAAACGATCGGCCACCGCCAGGCAATTGTCGATGGCGGCCGGGGTGGTGCCCCAGTCCTCGTGGAGTTTCAAGCCGATGGCGCCGGCGCGCACCTGCTCTTCCAGTGGCCCAGGCAGGCTGGCGTTGCCCTTGCCGGTGAAGCCGATGTTCATCGGGAAGGCGTCGGCGGCCTTGAGCATCTGGGCCATATGCCAGGGACCGGGGGTCACGGTGGTGGCATAGGTGCCGGTGGCCGGCCCGGTGCCGCCGCCGATCATGGTGGTGGTGCCACTCATGAGCGCCTCTTCGATCTGCTGCGGGCAGATGAAGTGGATGTGGGAGTCGATGCCGCCCGCGGTGAGGATCATGCCTTCGCCGGCGATGACCTCGGTGGCGGCGCCGATGGGTACGCTGACGCCGGGCTGGATGTCCGGATTGCCGGCCTTGCCGATGGCCTGGATGCGCCCATTCTTGAGGCCGACATCGGCCTTGACGATGCCCCAGTGGTCGACGATCAGGGCGTTGGTGATGACGGTATCGACCACCTCGGCCGCCAGCAGCTGGCTCTGACCCATGCCGTCGCGGATGACCTTGCCGCCCCCGAATTTCACTTCTTCGCCGTAGACGGTGTGGTCCTCTTCGACCTCGATCCAGAGATCGGTATCGGCCAGGCGCACCCGGTCGCCGGTGGTGGGGCCGAACATGTCGGCATAGGCTTGGCGGGAGATTTTCATAGGCGTAGATCCCGAATAAAGGTGGTCCGGTTGGCCCTCACCCCGACCCTCTCCCGCAGGGAGAGGAGAAGAGCGGGAGCTCGGTGTCTGTTCTTGAGCCCCTCTCCCCCTGGGAGAGGGTTGGGTGAGGGCGCGTAAAAGGCGAAGAGCCCGAGCGGCCCTACAACTTGCCCATCACCCGTCCGGCGAAGCCGTAGACGGTGCGCAACCCCGCCAGCTCGACCAGTTCCACCTCTCGACTCTGGCCCGGCTCGAAGCGCACGGCGGTGCCGGCGGCGATGTTCAGGCGCATGCCGCGGGCCAGGGCGCGGTCGAACACCAGGGCGTCGTTGGTCTCGTGGAAATGGTAGTGGGAGCCCACCTGGATCGGCCGATCGCCGCTGTTGGCGACGGTCAGGCTGAGGGTGCGGCGGCCGGCGTTGAGCTCGATGTCGCCGTCCTGGATCTGGTATTCGCCGGGGATCATGGGCGCTGCTCCAGCATCAGTTGCATGAAGGTGAGGTCCAGCCAGCGACCGAACTTGGTGCCGACCTGGGGCATCTGCCCGGTGGTGATGAAGCCCAGGCGCTCGTGGAGGCGGATGGAGGCCTGGTTGCCACTCTCGATGGCGGCCACCATGACGTGCTTGTCGCAGGCACGGGCGCGTTCGATGAGCGCTGTCATCAAGCGCGGCCCGATGCCCTGGCCGCGCTGGTCGGGGTGGATGTAGACCGAGTGCTCGATGGTGTGGCGAAAGCCCTCGAAGGGCCGCCAGTCGCCAAAGGAGGCATAGCCCACCACCGCGCCGTCGGCATTCTCGGCGACCAGGATGGGGTAGCCCTGGGTGGCGCGCAGGTCGAACCAGGCCTGGCGGTTGGTCAGGTCCACCGGGGTCTCGTTCCAGATCGCCGTGGTGTTGCTGACGGCGTCGTTGTAGATGTGCAGCACGGCCGGCAGGTCGGCAGGCGTGGCGTCGCGGACGATCAGACTCATGGCGGTCTCCCTAGGCGATCGGCTGGTGGACGGTGACCAGCTTGGTCCCGTCGGGGAAGGTGGCTTCCACCTGGATCTCCGGGATCATCTCCGGAACGCCTTCCATCACCTGGTCGCGGGTCAGCAGGGTGGTGCCGTAGTGCATCAGCTCGGCCACGGTGCGACCGTCACGGGCGCCTTCGAGCAGGGCGGCGGAGATCAGCGCCATGGCTTCCGGGTAGTTGAGCTTCACCCCACGCGCCAGGCGGCGTTCGGCCACCAGGCCGGCGGTGAAGATGAGCAGCTTGTCTTTTTCGCGGGGCGTCAGGTCCATGGGTGTTCCGGTTGGCAGATGCGGTCAAGGAAAGTCGGTCGATCATCGCGGCCATGGGCCGCGCCTACAAGAGTGTCGCGGCCTCAGGTGCTCCAGATCCGTGGCGGCATGGCGGCGCGGCCCAGCAGGGCCGGGCGCAGCAGGCGCCAGAGGTCGATCAGCCAGGCGCGGGCCTGCAGGGATTCGGTGGCCAGGCAGCGGGCGACCACCAGGCCGGGCAGCTGGGTCAGGTCGCCGCGAACCGGCAGGGCGAGGTCGCGGCAGCGCGCCAGGGTGTCGGCGTCCAGGGTGCCGGTGATCAACAAGGTAGCGAACACCGGCTGACCGGCCAGGCCGATGGGCGAGTCCAGCAACCGATCCGCGCCGACCAGGCGTTGGCGCTCATGCCACAGCGGAGTGCCGTCGCGGCGGATGTCCAGGTGCGCCTGGAACAGCCCCTCGGTGAAGCGCTCGGCACTGGCTGGGCGGCCCAGGGCGACGATGTCCCAGTAGCAGAGGCGGGCGTCGCCTGCCAGCTCGATACGGGTGGCGAGATGGGCCTGGGCGCCGGAGAAGACGATGGTCTCCTGGGGTAGCCATTCCAGGGTAGCGCCGGCGGCGGCGCGCAGCTCGATCTGCTGATGCGCTGCGCTGTCGGCGCGATACCACTTGGCCGCCCCGGGGCTGGTGAGCTGGGCCCAGGCGTTCTCGCCGACGCTGGCGTCGATGTCCAGCCGATCGCCCCCAGCGATGCCGCCCGGTGGATGGACGATGATGTGCTGGCAGACCTCGGGACCTTCGGCGTGCAGATGTTTCTGCACCCGCAAGGGGCCGACGTGGCGGCGGGTGGTCGGCCGGGTCCAGTCGCCCTGGCGGGCATAGGCCAGCTCCAGGCGCGCCAGCCAGGCGGGGGTGAAGAGGGCAGGAGGCAGAGCAGAGGTCATCGGGGGTGGTCGTTGTTCTGGTTGGGCCGTTTGGGGAGGCCCTTGCAAGAATCTGACCGGGTGGGTGGTATTTGTGAAGCGGGGGCGCTATGGAGGGCGTCGGGATAGGTGCTCGGGCTATTTGCTGAGTTTTGTATGTAGTTCCTGTTTCGCCTGGCCGGCGACTTACTTTTCTTTGCTTGCGGATCGCCGCCCGGTGCAAAGAAAAGTAAGCAAAAGAAAGCACACCCCACGTTTCGGCCCTCCGCTGCGCTCCGGGTGATTCGCTCCGCTCACCCTTCGGGCCAGCCTGCGGCTGTTACTCCACTTCGCTACGTCTCCCTCGCTCCGGCGCCGCTCCGGGGGCACGGCACGAAGGGGCTTCCTGCCCCTCGCACCTTGCTCGGCGTCCTGCCTCGCATCCCCCTCCGCAACACCTACACTCGGCCTCACTGACAGGGACGGGGCGCAAGCCTGATGTCCGGATGTTCACAGGTTTGTAGCGTGGAAAACCGCGCAGCGTTTTCCACTGGAAGGTACCGACACTATCAGTGGACAAGGCGACGCTGTCCACGCTACGGGCTACGGGTTTTATGGTTCTTCAACCAACACTTTCAGGCTGGCGAATCGCCCCGTTCAGGAGGGCAAGCGCCAGTGTCGTGGAGTGGGTCGAGCCGCATGGATGCGGCGAGAGGTCCAGTGGGCCATGGACGGCCCATCTGGACCGACCCCGGAACGGCGCTGGCGTGAGCGGACCCGGAGCGCAGCGAAGGGCCGGATGTCCGGGGCAAGCGTTTTTGGTTACTTTTGCCGCGATTGGCAAAAGTGACTCGCCCGGGTGGGCGAAACAAAAAGTCTCAGCAGACTTCAGTAATCGGCTGGGTACCGATGAGCACAGGTGCTTTGGGCTTCGCTCCGCTCAGCACCAATCTACGTCAGCCGGTCTTCGGCGCGCCGACCCTTCCCTACGAAATCCCCCGCCACTGCCGCGGACTCACCTGAAACCACCGCCGAAACGCCCGCGAAAAGGCGCTCGTCTCCGAGTAGCCCAGCAGCGGCGCCAGGTCGGTGACCGGCAGCCGCTGCCGCAGGTAGTGCTGGGCCAGGTCGCGGCGGACGCCTTCGACCAGCGCCGAGAAGCTCGCGCCCTGGTCGCGCAGGCGGCGCTGCAGCTGGCTGGTGGACAGGTCCAGGCGCTGGGCGATGGACTCCAGGCTGGGTTCGCCCAGGGGTAGGGCCAGGCGTACCGAGGCGCGGACCTCTTCGAGCAGTTCCAGCTGCGGCAGGCGCTGGCCGAGTTGGCGGATGGCGTCCTGTACCACCAGCAGGAGCAGCGGATCGTGGTCGGGCATGGCGCGGTCGCGCAGGTCGACCTTGGGCACCAGCATGGCGTTGCACGGCTGGCCGAAACTGACCGGGGCGTCGAACAGCCGGCGATGCTCGTGCCAGCCCTCGGGCCGGGGGTGTTCGAACTGCACCGCCCGCGGCGCCCAGGTCGGGCCGAGCACATGGCGCAAGAGGTTGAGCAGCATGCCCAGGGTCAGCTCGGCGTCCTGGCGGCGGGCGACGATGGCGCCGTGGCGTACCTGGTAGTCGAAGCGCCAGCAATCGCCGGCGTCCACCAGCTGGATCAGGGTGCTGTGCTGGTGGAAGGGAAAGGCGGCGGCGAAGTTCTGCAGGGCCGCCTCGGCGGTGGGCGAGCAGAGTCCCACGTAACCCAGCAGACCGAGCATCTGCGGCTTGAACTGCTGCCCGTAGTGCAGCCCGAAATTGTCGCAGCCGGACTGGGCGGCGGCTTCTTCCAGGACCCGGCAGTAGTTGCCCAGCCCCAGGCTCAGGGTGGGATGCTGCAACTGTTCCGGATCGATGCCGGCGGTGCCGAAGATGCGATCGACATCGCCGCCGTGGCTGGTGATGACGGTGTCCAGCCCGCTGGCGGCAGCGGAGAGCACGCCGAGGTTGCGCGATATTGAGGTCAGGGCGGCGAAGCCAGAGGCGGCCAGGGGCATGGAGTGGGTCCAGGGAGGGGATCGGCATGAATGAAGCAAAGGCTGTGCCCCAGGGTGGCAGTCGATCCAGAGCAGGGACCATAACGTCGAGGGCTTCACGCTATTCGGCCCCTTGATGTGCCCCATCGCAGGGCGAGGGATCGGACATCGCACCAGGGTGGTGCGGCCTTGGGTAGCAGCCTGGGAAGAGGAGTAACGCCGACTTGACCCAAGGTCACAGCGGCCGTGCCGAGCGGTCAAGTCGGCACGGCCCCGGCCTGTTTAAGCTCGAAAAAGCCGGGCATCGCGGGATCGCGGTCGCCCATTCGGATCACGTCGCTACAAGGGGAGTGGCCTGTCATGACCAACGAGAAACTCAATCCGACCCTCGGCACCCTGCACCTCTGGGGTATCGCCGTGGGTCTGGTGATCTCCGGGGAGTACTTCGGCTGGAGCTATGGCTGGGGCGTCGCCGGGACCCTGGGCTTTCTGGTTACCGCGCTGGTGGTGGCGGTGATGTACACCTGCTTCATCTTCAGCTTTACCGAGCTGACCACCGCCATTCCCCATGCCGGCGGCCCCTTCGCCTACAGCCGCCGCGCCTTCGGCCCCCGGGGCGGTACCATCGCCGGGATCGCCACCCTGATCGAATTCGTCTTCGCCCCGCCGGCCATCGCCATGGCCATCGGCGCCTACCTCAATGTGCAGTTTCCCGCCCTCGATCCCAAGCTGTGCGCGGTGGCGGCCTATTTCATCTTCATGACGCTGAACATCCTCGGGGTGAGCATCGCCGCCACCTTCGAATTGGTGGTAACGGTGCTGGCGGTGATCGAGTTGCTGATCTTCATGGGGGTGGTGGCGCCGGATTTCAGTCTGGCCAACTTCACCCGCGGTGGCTGGGCCGGGCAGGACCAGTTCTCGCTGGCGGCGGTGGGTGGCATGTTCGCCGCCATCCCCTTCGCCATCTGGTTCTTTCTCGCCATCGAGGGCGCGGCCATGGCCGCCGAGGAAGCCAAGGACCCCAAGCGCACCATTCCCAAGGCCTACATCGCCGGCATCCTCACCCTGGTGACCCTGGCCATCGGCGTGATGATCTTCGCTGGCGGCGTGGGCGACTGGCGGGCGCTGTCCAACATCAACGATCCGCTGCCCCAGGCCATGAAGGGGGTGGTGGGCGAGGGCTCCGTGTGGCTGCACCTGCTGGTGGGCATCGGCCTGTTCGGGCTGGTGGCCAGCTTCCACGGCATCATCCTCGGCTATTCCCGGCAATTCTTCGCCCTGGCCCGCGCCGGCTTTTTGCCCCACGGCCTGGCCAAGCTGTCGCGCTTCCAGACGCCGCACCGGGCGGTGCTCGCGGGTGGCGTGGTGGGCATCGCCGCCATCTTCAGCGACGGCGTGATCAGCCTGCAGGGCCTGACCCTGACCGCCGCCATGATCACCATGAGCGTGTTCGGCGCCATCGTCATGTACATCATGAGCATGCTCAGCCTGTTCAAGCTGCGCCGCAGCGAGCCGAACCTGGAGCGCACCTTCCGCGCACCCGGCTATCCGGTGGTGCCGGCCATCGCCCTGGTGCTGGCGGTGGTCTGCCTCATCGCCATGGTCTGGTACAACCCGGTGATCGCCAGCGTCTTCGTGGTGCTGATGGTGATAGGCGCGCTGGTCTGCGGTCTCAGCCGTAGACAGGGCGACATTGCACCCGATGCTGCCTTTGGCGAAGCCTGAGAGCCTATTCAAAGTCTGCTGCGCGTCGGCCAAACGGCGTTGAAAAGGCCCTGGAGGGCCAGCCCCGTCGGAATGCTCATTTACCATTCGTAAACTCGAGCGCGAGTCCGATCCGCTTCCTCAGGCCTTTTCGTGGGGCTGCCTAGGCCTTGTTTGTCTCTAGCTCGCGAGCCTTTGAACAGGCTCTGCGCAGCGCAACCCGGGAGGTAGCATGAGCGGTTTCCAGCATAGCGTGGGCGGCCAGACCTGGCGTTTCGCCGATCTCAAGGAACTGCTGGCCAAGGCCACCCCGGCGCGTTCCGGGGATGTCCTGGCCGGAGTCGCCGCCGGCAGCGACGTGGAGCGGGTGGCAGCGCAGATGGCGCTGGCCGAAGTGCCACTCAAGCACTTTCTCAGCGAGGCGGTGATCCCCTACGAGGCCGACGAGGTCACCCGGCTGATCCTGGATACGCACGATGCCGAGGCCTTTGCCCCGGTCGCCCACCTCACCGTGGGCGGCTTCCGCGACTGGCTGCTGGGTGCGGCGGCCGACGAGACCAATCTCGCCGCCCTGGCCCCGGGGCTGACCCCGGAGATGGTCGCCGCGGTGTCCAAGATCATGCGCATCCAGGACCTGATCCTGGTGGCGCAGAAGGTTCGGGTGGTGACCCGCTTTCGCAATACCA
Organism: Pseudomonas sp. 313; assembly: GCF_000316965.1. Classification (NCBI taxonomy): domain Bacteria; kingdom Pseudomonadati; phylum Pseudomonadota; class Gammaproteobacteria; order Pseudomonadales; family Pseudomonadaceae; genus Pseudomonas; species Pseudomonas sp. 313. Next base: position 15,774 of record NZ_ANBZ01000091.1, on the reverse strand, counting down.
TCGGCCTGCGTGGACGACTGTCGACCCGGCTGCAGCCCAATCATCCCACCGACGATCCGGCCGGCATCGCCGCCAGCGTTCTCGACGGCCTGCTCTATGGCAACGGCGATGCGGTGATCGGCATCAACCCGGCCACCGACAGCACGGGCGGCATCTGCGAGCTGCTGAAGATGCTCGATGCCGTGATCCAGCGCTACGAGATCCCGACCCAGGCCTGCGTCCTGACCCACGTCACCACCAGCATCGCCGCCATCGAGCGCGGTGCGCCGGTGGACCTGGTGTTCCAGTCCATCGCCGGCACCCAGGGCGCCAACGAAAGCTTCGGCATCAGCCTGGCGCTGCTGCAGGAGGGCTATGAAGCCGGACTGTCGCAGCGACGCGGCACCCTGGGCGACAACCTCATGTATTTCGAAACGGGGCAGGGCAGTGCGCTGTCGGCCGGCGCCCACCATGGCGTCGATCAGCAGACCTGCGAGGTGCGTGCCTACGCCGTGGCCCGTCAATTCAAGCCGCTGCTGGTGAACACCGTGGTCGGCTTCATCGGCCCCGAGTACCTCTACAACGGCAAGCAGATCATCCGCGCGGGTCTCGAAGACCATTTCTGCGGCAAGCTGCTCGGCGTGCCCATGGGCTGCGACATCTGCTACACCAACCATGCCGAGGCCGACCAGGACGACATGGACATGCTGCTGACCCTACTGGGCGCGGCGGGTATCAACTTCATCATGGGCATCCCGGGCTCGGACGACGTGATGCTCAACTACCAGACCACCTCCTTCCACGACGCCCTCTATGCCCGCCAGGTGCTGGGCCTGCAACCGGCACCGGAATTCGCCGCCTGGCTCGACCGCCTGGGCATCCTGCGCCTGGAAGACGGCCGCTTCCGCCTCGGCGACGGCCTGCCCGCGCCGTTCCAGCGCGCGTTGGCGCAGATGTGAAGGGTTTTTCGTAGGTTGGGCTGAGCGCAGCGAAGCCCAACCTTGCCAGGCCCGACTCGTACCTGTTGGGCTTCGACGGTGGAACTGTCTCAACCCAACCTACGAAAGGGCCGAGTGCCAGCCCCAATCCTTGCTTGTCGGGCTTCGACGATGAAGCCGTCTCAACCCAACCTACCGAGGAGGTTGCCATGAAGGACTCCGACACCGCCCGCCCCGATCCCTGGGCCGAATTGCGTCGCCTGACCCCGGCGCGCATCGCCCTGGGCCGCGCCGGCACCAGCCTGCCCACTGCCGCCCAGCTGGACTTCCAGGCCGCCCATGCCCAGGCCCGCGATGCCGTGCACCTGGCCTTCGATCACCAGGCGCTGCGTGAAGGCCTGACCGCCCAGGGCCGCGAGACCCTGGTGCTCAAGAGCGCCGCGCCGGATCGACACACCTATCTGCAGCGCCCCGACCTGGGACGCAAGCTGTCGGAGGAATCCGCCCGCGAACTCCAGGCCTATGCCGCCGAGCATCCGGATGGCTTCGACGTCGCCGTGGTCATCGCCGACGGCCTCTCGGCCCTGGCAGTGCATCGCCATGCCCTGCCGTTCCTGGAGCGGCTGGCCGACCAGGCCAAGGCCGACGGTTGGCGCTGGGCGCCGGTCACCCTGGTGGAGCAGGGGCGGGTGGCGGTGGGTGACGAGATCGGCGGCCTGCTCAAGGCGCGGCTGCTGGTGATGCTGATCGGCGAACGCCCGGGCCTGAGTTCGCCCGACAGCCTCGGCCTCTACTTTACCTATGGCCCACGCCCTGGCCTCAACGACGCCTATCGCAACTGCATCTCCAACGTGCGCCTGGAAGGCCTCGCCTATGGCCTGGCCGCGCACAAGCTGCTCTACCTGATGCGCGAGGCGGATCGGCGCAAACTGTCCGGCGTGCAACTCAAGGACGAAGCCGAGGTGCCGCTGCTGGAGGGTGGGGAAGAAAACGCCCGAGTGGGAAATTTCCTGACGGCGCTCTAGCGATGTCAGGGGCGAGTGGCGCGCCGGCGATGCTCCTCCAGCAGGCGGTCGATTGCACTGCGATCGAGGGGCCGTTTCTGTTTTAGAAAGCCCTGCAGCTGATAGGAATTCCAACCATCCGACGCCTTGCCCGGACGCCGGATAGGTCGCTGCGGATCAGCACCGTAGCGCAACAGCAGCGCGACCAGGTCCGGCCGATTGAAGAGGATGGCGGCGTTGAGTGGCGTCAGGCCGCCGGTATCGACCGGCTCATCGGCCGGACAGCCGGCGGCTAGGGCGGTCTGCGCCATCTGCAAGAGCACTTCCCGACGTATCCCTGGCTCATCGTAGTGGGCGCCGACAAAGTCCAGCGTTGGTTGAGTCCGAATTTTCCCGCCCGTGGTGAGGCCTAGCAGGCAGCCGCGTTCATCGATCACCTTGATGCCAGGGTCGGCCTGACTGCTGTCGGCCAGCGCCAGCAGCGCTACCAGACCCAGCGTCTGAAATAGGAAAGTGCGCATGGTCCCTCGCTAGCTGGCCGATCAACCCAGCGCCTTGCGCAGGAAGTACCGCGCAAAGCCCGGCGGATAGTCCGCCAGTTCGCCGAACACCTCGTAGCCCAGACGCTCGTAGAAGCCGCGGGCCTGGAATTCGTGGGTGTCGAGCCAGGCGCCGTGGCAGCCGCGGCTGCTCGCCTCGGCCTCGGCGCGCAGCAGCAACTCGCGGCCGGCGCCCTGGCCGCGGACGGCCTCGTCCACCGCCAGCAACTGCACGGTCAGCCAGCCATAGCTGGTATAGCCCCAGAGGCCGCCGAGGGCTTCGCCGCCGCGGGTCAGGCTGATGACCAGGGCCCGGTAACCGCTCGGGCCCGCCTGGCTGTCGTTGTAGCGCCTCAGCGGCGCGGCGATGGCCTGGCGCAGGTCTTCGCGTGCTTCGTCGGTCAGGTGGTAAACCAGGGGTGCTGCGGACATGGCGAAGGTCTCGGGAAGAGGTCTGTCCGAGCATAGCGCAGCAGTGCTGCGTGACCGCCCGGTTCTGCCGCTTTCGCCGGGGCGGCCTTGGGGTAGCATGGCCTTTTAGCCGTCTCGCGAGGGAGCCATGGACATACGTGAAGGTCGCGCCCGGGTCGGCGCCCTCGAGCTGGCCTATGAGGACTGGGGCGATCCCGCTGATCCGGCGCTGCTGCTGATCATGGGCTTTGGCGCCCAGTTGCTGCTCTGGCCGGAAGGCTTCTGCGAGGCCCTGGTACGCCGGGGCCTGCGGGTGATCCGTTTCGACAATCGCGACGTCGGCCAGTCCTCGCGGCTGAGCTGGCCGGGTGGACGGCCGCCTTCACTGTGGCCGGTGCTGGGGCGGGCGCAACTGGGCAAGCCCAGCGCCGTGCCCTATCGCCTGGAAGCCATGGCCGCCGATGCGGTCGGGCTGCTCGATCACCTGGGGCTGGAACGCGCCTTCGTACTGGGCGGCTCCATGGGCGGCATGATCGCCCAGATCCTCGCCGCCAACTGGCCACAGCGGGTGGCGCGGCTGGGCATCCTGTTCTCGTCGACCAATCAGCCGCTGTTGCCGCCACCCTCGTTCAAGCTGCTTGGCAGCCTGCTGCTGCGACCCCCGGCCGATCTGCCGGCGGAGGCGGCGCTCGCCCGGCAGAAGGCCCTGCTGCGCGGCATCGAGAGTCCGAGGTATCGCCAGAGCGAGGCCGATCTGGAACGGCTGGTGCAGCGCATCCTGGCGCGCGGGGTGGATGTGGAGGGGGTGCAGCGGCAGTTGTTCGCCCTGCTCGGCAGCGGCGATCTGCGCGTCTTCGCCCGCCGCATCCAGGCGCCGACCCTGGTGGTGCACGGCGCGCGGGATCCCTTGCTGCGTCCGGCCTGTGGTCGCGCCGTGGCGCGGGCCATTCCCGGCGCCCGCTTCGAGCTGATACCGGACATGGCCCATGACCTGCCGGCACCGCTCTGGCCGAGGCTCAGCGAGTTGTTCGCCGACTTCTTCCTGGCGGCCTAGGCCGGGTCGCCGGCGCGGGGCCTGAGTCCGTCGATGATCAGCGTCTCCAGGCCCTGCAGGACCTCGTCGAAGAACAGCGGATCCTTCAGCGAGCGGCCGCACAGGGTCTGCACCTGCACCCGGAAGTCCGCATAGTGCTGGGTGATGGCCCAGATGCTGAAGATCAGGTGGTGCGGATCCACCGGCGCCAGCTTGCCGGCGGCGATCCAGGTGCGGATCACCCGGGTCTTCTCATCCATCAGGTCGTGCAGGCTGCCCTGCAATTCGGGCAGCAGCAGCGGTGCGCCCTGGACCATCTCCAGGCAGAACAGCCGGGACTCGGCGGGATAGTCGCGGGACATCTCCAGCTTCTGGCGCAGATAGTCGCGCAGGGCGTCGAGGGGTTCCTGGTCTTCGCTGAAGGTGCGCAGGGGATTCAGCCAGGTCGCCAGCAGCTGACGCAGCACGGCGACATAGAGTTCTTCCTTGTTGCTGAAATAGTAGAGCAGGTTGGTCTTGGAGACGTCCGCCTGCAGCGCCACCTGGTCCAGACTGGCGCCGTGCAGGCCGAAGCGGGAAAAGATATCGAGCGCCGCGCTGAGGATCTGGGCGCGTTTGGCTTCTATCTGGCGCTGCCGGCGTTGCTGGGCGGCAGGGCTGGGTTGGCGGGACTTGCGTGGCGGAAGATCACTGGCCTGACTCACGAACTGCTCCTTGGGCCTTCTTGGACATCTGACGCGGGCCGGCTGCAGGCGCGGTCGTTGAGCTTCGCACCTTCCTGGTGACGAATCATCGGCGGACCCCGAAAGGTAGCGCGTCAGTCTCCGAACTCTAGCATGGCGCGCCGGCCTTCATGCCCCGGATTCGGGCGCCTTGCACAAACTAGGTGCTCTAATCTAGACCAAATGGTCCAGCTTTATTCTCGAACAGACCCCAAGTGTTTGATTGGCTTGAACTTTCAAGACTTGGCAAGCTTTCTGCTCCGATCCTGCAGCAACGGCGCATCTGGATGCGCTTCGATTCCTGACTGCGGGAGAGTGCGAGCGATGAACATCGGTGTCTTCATTCCCATCGGCAACAACGGCTGGCTGCTATCGGAAAACGCGCCCCAGTACCGGCCCACCTTCGAGCTGAATCGCGAGATCGTGCAGCGCGCCGAGCACTACGGCTTCGACTTCGCCCTGTCGATGATCAAGTTGCGCGGCTTCGGCGGTAAGACCGAATTCTGGGACCACAACCTGGAATCCTTCACCCTGATGGCGGGCCTGGCGGCAGTGACCTCGCGCATCAAGCTGTTCGCCACCGCCGCGACCCTGACCCTGCCGCCGGCCATCGTCGCGCGCATGGCCGCCACCATCGACTGCATCTCCGGCGGCCGCTTCGGCGTCAACCTGGTCACCGGCTGGCAGAAGCCCGAATACAGCCAGATGGGGCTCTGGCCGGGGGATGAGTTCTTTGCCAGTCGCTATCAATACCTCGGTGAATACGCCCAGGTGCTGCGCGATCTCTGGGGCACCGGCCAGTCGGACTTCCAGGGCGCGCACTTCCGCATGGAGGACTGCCGGGTCAGTCCGCAGCCCCAGGCGCCCATGGAGATCGTCTGCGCCGGGGCGAGCGATGCCGGCCTGGCCTTCGCCGCCGAGCATGCCGACTACAGCTTCGTCTTCGGCAAGGGCGTCAACACGCCCAAGGCCTTCGCCCCGGCGGTGGAGCGGCTGCAGGCGGCCACTGCCAAGACCGGGCGCGAGGTCTCCTCCATCGCCCTGTTCATGATCATCGCCGCCGAGACCGACGAGGCGGCCCGCGCCAAGTGGGAGCACTACAAGGCCGGGGCCGACGAGGAGGCCATCGCCTGGCTGGGCGCCCAGGCCGCCGCCGACACCAAGTCCGGCAGCGACACCAATGTGCGGCAGATGGCCGATCCGACCTCGGCGGTCAACATCAACATGGGCACCCTGGTGGGTTCCTTCGCCAGCGTGGCGCGGATGCTGGACGAGATCGCCGAGGTGCCCGGGGCCAGCGGGGTGCTGCTGACCTTCGATGACTTCGTCCAGGGCGTGACCGACTTCGGCGAGCGCATCCAGCCGCTGATGCAGAGCCGCCGTCACGTCGAGCTGCTCAAGGAGAGTGCCTGATGAACGCTGTGGAAACCCTGGCGGGCTATGCCCTGCCTGCGAGCGACGCCGAAGCCGTGACGCTGCCGGCGCGGCCCGAACCGCTGCGGCTCAAGGCCAGCGAGACGGCGCTGATCGTGGTGGACATGCAGAACGCCTATGCCAGCAAGGGCGGCTACCTGGACCTGGCCGGCTTCGACGTCTCCGCTACCGGCCCGGTGATCGAGAATGTCGCCGCCGTGGTGGAGACCGCCCGCGGCGCCGGTATCCAGGTGGTCTGGTTCCAGAATGGCTGGGATCCGGAGTATCGCGAGGCGGGCGGACCGGGTTCGCCCAACTGGCACAAGTCCAATGCCCTGAAGACCATGCGCAAGCGACCCGAATTGCAAGGGCAGTTGCTGGCCAAGGGCGGCTGGGACTATGCCCTGGTGGATCAGCTGCAGCCGGCGGCCGCCGATCTGGTGGTGCCCAAGACCCGCTACAGCGGCTTTTACAACACCCACCTGGACAGCCTGCTGCGCGCCCGTGGCATCCGCAACCTGGTGTTTGTCGGCGTCGCCACCAACGTCTGCGTGGAGTCGACCCTCCGGGACGGCTTCTTCCTCGAATACTTCGGCGTCTGCCTGCACGACGCCTGCCACCAGGCCGGACCCCGTTCGGCCCACGACGCCGCGCTGTTCAACATCGAGACCTTCTTCGGCTGGGTCGCCAGCTGCGCCGACTTCCACACCACCTTCGCCAAGGACTGAGCACCATGCCCAAGCAAGCCGTGATCCCAGCCGGTACCGGTACCCCCATCGCCCCCTTCGTGCCCGGCAGCCTGGCCGATGGCGTGCTCTATGTCTCCGGCACCCTGCCGTTCGATGCCCAGAACAACGTGGTCCATGTCGGCGACGCCGCCGCCCAGGCACGCCACGTGCTCACCACCATCCAGGGCGTGGTGGAGGCGGCTGGCGGCAGCATGGCCGACGTCACCTTCAACATGATCATGCTCACCGACTGGGCGAACTACGCCGCCATCAACGCGGTGTACGCCGAATTCTTTCCTGGCGAGAAGCCGGCGCGCTACTGCATCCAGTGCGGCCTGGTGAAGCCTGACGCCCTGATCGAGATCGCCAGCATCGCCCATGTCGGCTAGCTCCCGCTCCGTACCTACCCCCTCTCCCTCTGGGAGAGGGCTGGGGTGAGGGAAGCCCCAACCACTGAACCACCAAGGACCGCCCATGCACTTCGAACTCCATGGCCGCCAGGACCCGGCGGCCGAGACCCTGCTGCTCAGCTCCGGGCTGGGCGGCGCCGGGGCCTTCTGGGCGCCACAGCTGGCGACTCTGGGCGAACGTTTCCGGGTGGTGGTCTACGACCAGACCGGCACCGGCAGGAGCCCGGCCGAGTTGCCCGCCGACTATTGCATCCAGCATATGGCCGAGGACCTGCTGGCGCTGGCCGATCGCCTGGAACTCGACCACTGTCTGTTCATGGGCCATGCCCTGGGCGGTCTGGTGGGCCTGCAGGCCGAGCTGCTACGGCCGGGCCTGATCCGTCGCCAGGTGCTGGTCAACGCCTGGAGCCGACCTAATCCGCACACCGCGCGCTGCTTCGCCCTGCGCCAACGGCTGCTGCGCGACAGCGGCGCCGCGGCCTATGTCCAGGCCCAGGCGATCTTTCTCTATCCGGCCACCTGGATCGCCGAACAGGGCGAGCGCCTGGCCGCCGACGAAGCCCATGCCCTGGCGCACTTCCCCGGTGAGGCCAATGTCCTGCGGCGCATCGGCGCGCTGCTGGCCTTCGATGTGGACGCCGAGCTGGGACGTATCCAGGTACCGACCCTGGTATTGGCCAACCGCGACGACGTGCTGGTGCCCTGGACCTCGTCCCAGCGCCTGGCCGCAGGCTTGCCCCAGGCCACCCTCCAGTTGCTGGAGTGGGGCGGCCACGCTTCCAGCGTCACCGACCCCGCCACCTTCGACCGGGTGGTACTCGACTATCTCAGCCAAGCCCTGGAGGCGTAACGCCATGTCCGTTGCCCATGCCGTGCCCCTATCCGCCACTACGCCCGCCGCTCTTGTCGACCGCGACCTCTTCCGGGGGGCCATGGCGCGCCTGGGCGCCGCGGTCAACCTCGTCACCACCGACGGTCCGGCCGGCCTGGCCGGCTTTACCGCTACCGCCGTGTGCAGCGTCAGCGACAGCCCGGCGACCCTGCTGGTCTGTCTCAACCGCGGCGCCTCGGTGCATCCGGCCTTCAGCGCCAACGGCGTGCTCTGCGTCAACGTCCTGGCCGCCGGCCAGCAGACGCTGGCCAACCTCTTCGGCGGCAAGACCGCCATGGCCGAACGCTTCGCCGCGGCGAACTGGACGCGCCTCGCCACCGGTGCGCCGGTGCTGGACGGCGCCCTGGTGGCCTGCGATTGCCGCATCGCCGGAGTGCAGTCGGTGGGCAGTCACGACCTGCTGCTCTGCGAGGTGCTGGGAGTGGCCGAGCCGGGTGGTCAGGGTGGCCTACTGTATTTCGATCGCCGTTATCACGAGCTGGGTTAGTGGGGGCTGTTGGGCTTCGAAGAGGGAGCCGTCTCAGCCCAACCTACGACCGCCGTAGGTTGGGCTGAGCGCAGCGAAGCCCAACACCGCCAAGCCGGTCCAGCCCCCGAGTCTTGCCTGCCAGCGCCAAGCGCGGCCCAGGCGCCACCCCGGTGCACACTGACCGTTCGAGGTGCAGCGCACCGCCAGCGGATCCTGAGTATCGCCCTCAACCTGCTGTTTTAACTGGCTTTTGTAATTTTTACCAAATGGTCCAAAGCTGGCACAGCGGTTGCAATTTCCCTGCTGCCGTCCTGCCCGGTGAACGTGCGTCGCGCTGTCTCCTTTCGTCCCACTCGTGAGGTCCGTCATGCCGCTGTCCAGTGTTCCCATTATCGATCTGGCTCCCTACTTCGAAGGTTCTGCCGCCGGCAAGCAGGCGGTGGCCAAGGCCGTCGACCAGGCCTGCCGCGATATCGGCTTTCTGGTCATCACTCACCATCAGGTGCCCGAAGAACTGGTCGAGCGTGTCTCGCGCCTGTCGCGAGCCTTCTTCGACCTGCCGCTGGCGGAGAAACGCAAGGCTGATCGACCGCGCCCGGATCAGGTGCGCGGCTACAGCGCGGTGGCCGAGGAAAGCCTGTCCTACAGCCTGGAAGAGGCGGCGCCGGGGGATCTCAAGGAGTCCTTTTCCATTGGCCCTCTGGATGTTCCGGCCACGGCCTATTACCGCGGCCCCGAAGCCGGACCGCACTTCGCCCCCAATGTCTGGCCCACGACCATCCCCTGCTTTCGCGAGGCCTATGCCGAGTACTTCGCCGCCATGAGCGACCTGGCGCGCACCCTGATGCGGCTCTTCGCCCTGGGGCTGGACTTGCCGGAGACCTACTTCGACAGCCGCATCGATCGCCACATCAGCATGTTCCGCACCCTCTGCTATCCCCACCAGAAGGAAGCGGCGCTGCCTGGCCAGCTGCGCGCCGGTGCCCATACCGACTACGGCAGCCTGACCATCGTCCGTCCCGATGACGCCCCCGGCGGGCTGCAGGTGCGCAATGCCGACGGCGAGTGGGTGGACGTGCCCAAGGTGCCGGGCAGCTTCGTGGTCAACATCGGCGACCTGATGATGCAGTGGACCAACGACCGCTGGGTCTCGACCCTGCACCGGGTGGTGAATCCACCGGCGGATGCCGGTTGCGACACCCGCCGCCAGTCCCTGGTGTTCTTCCACCAGCCCAACTACGACACCCTCATCGAATGCCTGCCCGGTTGCGCCACGCCCGGCACGCCGCCGCGCCATGCGCCCATCACCTCGGGCGACCACCTGAGATCCAAGTTCGTCAAGCAGACCACCTTTGGCGGTACCCAGACCGGCGTGCGGGTGGCCTGATGCCGAGTCTTTCCTACGTCAACGTCTTCGCCCAGGACGTGATGGCCCTGAGCGGCTTCTACCAGCGGGTGTTCGCTTTTCCCGAGATCGAGGCGATCCGCTCGCCGATCTTTCGCGGCCTGGACACCGGCAAGACCGCCATCGGCTTCAACGCGCCGGAGGCCTATGAACTGCTGGGGCTGGGCGAATTCGCCGGCAGTGAAGGCTGCCGCTTCCTGCTCAATCTGGAGGTGGACAGCCGCGCCGAGGTGGACCGGCTGGTGCCGGTGGCCGAGGCCGCCGGTGCGCGCCTGGTGAAGGCGCCCTACGAAACCTATTACCACTGGTACCAGGCGGTGCTGCTGGACCCGGAAGGCAACGTGTTCCGTATCAACCACATGTTGTAGACAAGGCTAAGGACGAAACGATGCTGAGCAGATGGCTGGGAAGAGTGGTGTGCGTGCTGGTGCTGGTAGGGCTGGGCAGCGTGGCGCGGGCGGACGACGAGGGTTTCACCCTCAAGGGTGAACCGAAGATCGCCATGCTGTATTTCACCGCCAAGAACGACGGTGGCTGGACCCAGGCCATGGACGAGGCGCGGGTGAAAATCGAGAAGGAACTGGGCCTGAAGATCCAGTTCGTGGAAAACGTGCCGGAGACCGCCTCGGCCATCCGCCCGGCGGCCGAGCGCTTCATCAAGCGCGGCGCCAACATCGTCATCGGCACCGCCTTCGGCTATTCCGACACCTTCAAGCAACTGGCCGAGCAGTATCCCGAGGTGGCCTTCCTCAACGCCTCGGGCACCACCAACGGCCGTAACCTGGAATCCTTCTACGGCCGCACCTACGAGAGTCAGTACCTCTGCGGCATGGCCGCGGGCGCGGCCTCCAAGACCGGCAAGCTGGGCTTCGTCGCCGCCAATCCCTTTGGCGTGGTGAACTGGACCATCAACGCCTACGAGCTGGGCGCCCGGCAGATGAATCCCAATGCCACCCTGACGGTGATCTACACCGGCAGCTGGAACGATCCGGTCAAGGAGCGCGCCGCGGCCGCTGCCCTGATCGACCAGGGCGCCGACGTCATCGGCCAGCACGTGGACACCCCCACGCCGCAGATCGTCGCCCAGGAGCGTGGCGTTTATGGCACCGGCCACCACCGTGACATGCGCCAGTTCGCGCCCAAGGCCACCCTCTGTTCCTCGGTGTGGGTCTGGGATCGCTTCCTGGTGCCGGAGCTCAAGCGCGTCATCGCCGGCCACTGGAAACCCGCGCCCAACGGTGCCCTGGTGTCCATGGCCGCCGGCGGCACCGACATCGCCGGCTTCGGCGATGCCGTGCCCAAGGCGGCCCAGGAGAAGATCCTCGCCGAGCGCGAAGCCCTGCTCAAGGGCAAGCAGATCTACGCCGGTCCCCTGAATGATCGCGACGGCAAGGAGCGCGTCCCCGCCGGCCAGGTGCTGTCCGACCCGGCGCTGTGGCAGATGGACTGGTTCGTCCAGGGCGTGACGACGCAGAAGTAGCGGTTCACCCCTGGGTAGGGTGGAAAACCGCATAGCGTTTTCCACGAAAGCGATGCCTGGAAGAGGGCGACCCGCATGAAAAGACACAACGCCCTGCAACTGCGCGGCGTCGGCAAGACCTTCGATGGCTTCCAGGCGCTGCAGCAGGCGGATTTCCTGGTGCGCTGGGGCGAGGTGCATGCGCTGCTCGGCGAGAATGGCGCGGGCAAGTCGACGCTGATGAACATCGCCGCCGGCCTCTATGCGCCGGAGACCGGTGAGCTCCTGGTGGACGACAACCCGGTGCGGTTGCGCGGTCCGGCGGACGCCGCTCGCTTGCACATCGGCATGGTCCACCAGCACTTCAAGCTGGTACGCCCCTTCAGCGTTGCCGAGAACGTCCTGCTCGGCCTGCCGGCGGGGCAGGGTAGTCATCGCCGGCGCCTGGCCGAGATCAGCAAGCGTATCCGCCAGCAGGCGGCCGCCCTGGGCTTCGCCATCTGCCCGGAGCAGCGGGTGGCGGAACTGTCCATCGCCGAGCAGCAGCGGGTGGAAATCCTCAAGGTGCTGCTGGCCGGGGCGCGCATCCTCATTCTCGACGAACCCACCGCAGTACTCACCGACGGCGAAGGCGAGCGGTTGCTCCAGACCCTGCGCGCCCTGGCGGCGGAGGGCGCAGCGGTGGTGCTGGTGACCCATCGCATGCAGGACGCCCTGACCTACGCCGACCGCCTCACGGTGATGCGCGGCGGCCGCACCCTGCGCAGCCTGGACCCCGCCGAGGTGTCGGTGGACGAACTGGTACGCCTCACCGTGGGTGACGCCCAGCCGCTCGCCGACACCCCGCGACGTGCTGCCGGGGCACCGCTGCTGACGGTGCGCGGCCTACGCACCCCGGAACGTGGCGGGCGCCGCGCCCTGGATGGCATCGACCTGGAGCTGCGCGCTGGGGAGATCTATGGCATCGCCGGGGTTGGCGGCAACGGCCAGGGCGAGCTGGCCGACGTGCTGATGGGCCTGCCGCAGCCCTGCGAAGGCGAGGTGCGGCTGGAGGGCTTCGGCGATCTGGCCGCGGCCGCCAGCGCCCGACGCCGCGATCTGCGCATCGCCGCCATTCCCGCCGACCGCTATGGCAGCGCCCTGGCCGGGTCCCTGTCGGTGGCCGACAACTTCGCCATCGGCGCGGTGCATGCCGGTCGCTTCGGTGGCTTCGCCCGGCTGGATAGACGCGCCCAGGAAGCCGCGACCCAGGCGGCGGTCACGCAATTCGATGTCCAGGGCGTGCGATCGGTGCGGCAGAAGGCGGCGCTGCTTTCCGGCGGCAACGCCCAGAAGCTGGTGATCGCCCGGGAATTCGGCCGCGAGCCACGTTTGGTATTGGCCCACAGCCCCAGTCGTGGCCTCGACGTGCGCGCCGGCGCCGAGGTGCAGGCACGGCTGCTGGCCGCCCGCGAGGCCGGCGCCGCGGTGTTGCTGATCAGCGAAGACCTGGACGAGGTACTGGCCCTCGCCGACCGCATCGGGGTGATGAGCGCCGGACGCCTCGTCGCCGAATTCCAGCGACCCGCCGATCGCCAGGCGATCGGCCATGCCATGGTGAATCATGCTTGAACCCCTGAGTGCTCCCCTGGCCGAGGTCGATAGCCCGCGACCACGGCAACCGCTGTTCAGCCGGCGCTACACCCTGGAGATCCGCCAGCAGCTGGCCTGGCCCTGGCAGGCGCTGATCCTCGGCCTGGCGTTGCTGGTCGGCCTGGGGCTGTCGGCCGCCATCCTGGTGCTGGCCGGGGTGCCGGCCGGCGAGTTGCTCAACGAATTCGTGGTCGCCACCCTGTTCGATGCCCAGAGTCTGCAGGCCACCCTGTTCCAGGCCGCGCCGGTGATCCTGGTCGGTCTGGCCGGCTGCCTGGCCTTTCGCGCGCGCTTCTGGAATCTGGGGCTGGAAGGCCAGATGATCTGGGGGGCCATCGGCGCCACGGCAGTGTCGCTGTTCGAGATCGGCCCGGAAGCCCTGCGCCTGCCGCTGATGCTGGTGGCGGCGCTGCTCGGCGGCCTGCTCTGGGCGCTGGCGCCCCTGTTGCTCAAGCTGCGCCTGGGGGTCAACGAGATCATCGCCTCGCTGATGCTCAACTACATCGCTGCCAACTTCCTGCTGCACCTGGTGTTCGGTCCCTGGAAGGACCCGCGCGACGCCTTTCCCTATTCACCGCTGTTCCGCCCCTTCGAACGGCTGCCGGAGTTGTTGCCCGGGCTGAGTCTGGCGGTGCCCCTGGCGCTGCTGGTGGCGGTGCTGGCCTGGTGGTTCGTCGCCCTGAGCCGGGCCGGGCTCTACCTGAAATTCGTCGACGCCAATCCGCGGGTGGCCGGCGCCGTCGGCGTGCCGGTGCGCGCCACCATCCTTGCCACGGTGCTGGCTTCCGGCGCCCTGGCCGGGCTGGCCGGCTTCGTGGTGGCGGCCGGGCAGGAGGGGCGGCTGACCCAATCCTTCTACCAGGGCTATGGCTTCTCCGGGATCCTCATCGCCTTCCTGGCGCGCAACAACCCCCTGGCCGCCGCCGTGGTGGCTTTCCTGGTGGCGACCCTGTTCGTCGCCGGGCGCAATCTGCAGGTGTTCTACCAGATCCCCTTCGCCATGGTGCAGCTGATCCAGGCGCTGATCGTCATCTGCGTGGCGTCCTCGGATTTCTTCATCCGCCATCGGCTCAGACGCAGCCAGGGAGGTGCCGCTTGAATCTGGTCGCCAGCTGGCTGGGTAACGTCCCCGACTTCGCCATACCCTACGCCCTGGCGGCGCTGGGTCTGATCCTCACCGAGCGATCCGGGGTGCTGGCCCTGCATGCCGAGGGCCTGATGCTGGTCGGCGCGCTGTTCGGCATCGGCGCGCAGCTGGCCTTGGGCAATGCCGGCCTGGCGCTGCTGGCGGCCATGGGAGCGGCGGCGCTGGTCTCGTTGCTGTTCGCGGTCATGGTGATCTGGCTGCGCATCAACCAGGTGATTGCCGGCCTGACCCTGGTGTTCTTCTGCCAGGGCCTCACCGGCCTGCTCGGCACCCTCTGGGGCTGGACCAACCAGCCGGTGGCCGGCCTGCCGGCGCTGGCGCTCTGGCCGCTGTCGGAGCTGCCGCTGGTGGGGCGGCTGTTCCAGCAGAACCTGCTGGTCTACCTGACCCCGCTGATCTTCTTCGCGGTGATCGCCTGGCTCGAACGCACCACCCCCGGGCTGCGTCTGCGGGCGGTGGGTGAGAACCCCCAGGCGGCCGATGCGGCGGGTCTCTCGGTGGCCGGCTACCGGTTGCTGGCGATCCTCGCCGGTGCGGCGCTGGTGGGTCTGGCCGGAGGCTACATCGCCGTGCTCAGCACCAAGCTGTGGATCGCCGAGATGACCGGCGGCCGTGGTTGGATCGCCGTGGCCCTGGTGATCTTCGCCCGCTGGTCGCCCTGGCGCGCCCTGGCCGGGGCGCTGCTGTTCGGCTGCATCGAGGCGCTGATTCCGCAGCTGGCTGCCGCCGGTGTGCGGCTGTCGCAATACTTCATCCTGATGGCGCCCTATGCCGTCACCCTGGGCGTGATGATCTGGGTCGCCCTGGCCGGGCGTGACCGCCTGAGCCAGCCCGGCGCCCTGGGCGAAGCCTATGTTCGGGAGGAACGCCGATGAGCCTGCGCGCTTTCGTCTATGAAGAACTCCGGCTGCTGGCGCGGGCGGACTTCGCCGATTATCTGGATCCGAGCACCACGGCGGTGCTGTCCATCGACCTGCACCGCGGCCACCTGGACGCCTCGCCGAAGTGCCCCTGCCCGGCGCCCCGCGCCCGTGACCTGGTGGCGCCGGTGGACGCCTTCCACCGCCAGGCCCGCGCCCTGGGCGTGCGCATCGTCCATGTGAAATCGGTGCTGCGCGCCAATGGCGCCGATGACCTGGGCGGTATTCCTGCGGCCTGGCGGCGGACCTTTCCGCTACACGTGGGGCCGATTCCCAATGCCGACGCCCATGCCCTGGAAGGCTCGCCCTGGACCGAGCTGCTCACCGAGGTCCTGCCCGAAGACCTGCGGGTGGAAAACAAACGGCGGCTGTCGGCCTTCTATCCCACCGACCTGGACTTCCTGCTGCGCAACCAGCGCATCACCACCGTGGTGCTGGATGGCGGCTTCACCGACTGCTGCGTGCTCAACACCGCCTTCGACGCCAGCAACCGCACCTACAGGGTGATCGTCCTGCGCGACCTGGTGCGAGGAACCGATGAAAGCCTGGAGCGGGCGGCGCTGAGCATGGTCTCCCTGCACCTGGGGCTGGTGATGGAATCCCGGGATCTGCTCGCGGCCTGGGGTGCTAGCAGCGGGTCCTGACCGCGGTCCGTTGGGCTTCGACGATGGAG
>NZ_ANBZ01000090.1:0-437 GCF_000316965.1 Pseudomonas sp. 313 | reverse complement strand
AGCTTCAGATGTGCCACCTGCATACGCCGGTAAATGCCGCCGACCAGCAAGCCTTCCTCGCTCCAGTCAAACTGAAACGCCTCGCCAAGAGCAAAGGTCAGCGGCACAAAGGCCTGCGACGCCTTGCCCTGTCCCCCTCGCCAGGCACGGATAAACGCGGTGAGCTGGCTGTAGCCACCGTCATAACCTTCGGCTTTGATTTGCGCCAACAGCGCCTTGGCACTGCGCCGCTGTTGCTTGGGCCGCAGCGAATCGGCCTTTTAGCGCCTGCTCCAGCGTGGTGTGAAAAGGGCTGAGTTTGTTGAAGATCGCGCGGCGTTGGTAGACCGGCGGCTTGGCCTCAGGTGCTCTGACCCACTTGCGAATCGTGTTGCGCGCCAACCCGGTGCGCTTGGCTATCTCATGCAGCGACAGCTTGTCGCGGAAATACATCCGGC
>NZ_ANBZ01000089.1:0-532 GCF_000316965.1 Pseudomonas sp. 313 | reverse complement strand
TGGGTCTGGACGCCGACGAAGATATGGGCTTCCTGGCCGGTGTGGTAGCGATAGTTGAATTCGGTGATCTGCCGCCGGCCCAGGGCCTCGCAGAAGGCCCGAAAGCTGCCCGGCCGCTCGGGGATGGTCACGGCGATGATGGCTTCGCGCTGCTCGCCCAGTTCGGCGCGTTCGGCCACGTGTCTCAGGCGGTCGAAGTTGACGTTGGCGCCGGAATCGATGGCCACCAGCACCTGGCCGCCACCGCCCGCGCGCTCGGCGTACTTCTTGATCCCGGCCACGCCCAGGGCGCCAGCCGGTTCGGTGATGGAGCGGGTGTCGTCGTAGATGTCCTTGATCGCCGCGCAGATCTCGTCGCTGCTGACGGTGATCACCTCGTCCACATAGCGCCGGCAGATCTCGAAGGTATGGTGGCCGATCTGGGCCACGGCCACGCCATCGGCGAACAGCCCGACTCGCGGCAAGACCACTCGCTCGCCAGCCGCCATGGCCTGCTGCAGGCAGTTGGAGTCGTCCGGCTCGACGCCTATGA
>NZ_ANBZ01000088.1:0-6444 GCF_000316965.1 Pseudomonas sp. 313 | reverse complement strand
TTCAACCCCTAGGGGAGAAGTCCGTCCCGAAGGTTACTGACCTGAGGAGGACTGTATGAATACGCAACCAGCAACATCGGTTTCGTCTGCGTCTCCTGACGGCGTGAAGGGCTGGCACGATCTCGATTGGGCCAAGATCCAAATCTCCGTTCGGAAAACGCAGTTGAAGATTGCGCAGGCAACAATGGCCGGTGACTGGCGTAGGGTTAAACGCCTGCAACGGTTACTGACCCATTCGTTTTATGGCCGCTGTATGGCTGTAAGACGGGTGACGGAAAACCGGGGTCGCAAGACTCCGGGCGTCGATGGAGAAACCTGGGGGACGCCTCCAGCCAAGCTCCACGCCGCGAAGCGTCTATCGGAGAAACGAGGCTATCGGCCCAAACCGCTAAAGAGGGTTTGGATACCGAAGCCAGGGAAGAAGGAAAAGCGCCCGCTAGGCATACCGACGATGTTTGATCGGGCCATGCAAGCGCTCTACCTGTCCGCCCTGGAACCTGTCATCGAAAGCACCAGCGACCCGAAAAGTTTCGGCTTCCGGCCGGATCGCTCGACCGCTGATGCGATGGTTGAAATCTTTCAGTTAATGTCGCAAGACGACTCACCTGTGTGGGTTCTGGAAGGTGACATCAAGGGGTTCTTCGACAACATCAATCACGAGTGGCTGTGCCAGAACGTCCCTATGGACAAAAAGGTACTGCGGCTGTGGTTGAAGGCCGGGGTAATTGACCGGCGACACTTCATGGCTACGGAGGCCGGGACGCCACAAGGTGGGATTATTTCGCCCTGTTTGGCTAACGCCACCCTTAACGGTTTGGAGAAGCAGCTCAAAGGTCATCTGGCCAGAAAGCTAGCGGGTACCAACGCCGATACGCCCAGAGTGCATGTGGTGCGATACGCGGACGACTTCATCATCACAGCGGCTACCAAAGAGCTGTTGACTGACGAGGTCATACCTTGGGTCGAGCATTTCCTGTCGGTACGAGGGGTGAGCTTGTCCGAAGAGAAAACGCAGATAACCCACATCCTTCAGGGCTTTGATTTCCTAGGGTGGAATTTCAGGAAATACGTGCCGAAATCGCCTTACCGACGGACCAAGCTGTTTACCAAACCCTCGAAGAAGAACATCTCGACGTTCTATCGAAAGGTAAGGGACATAGTGAGATCCAGTGGGGCTCTGACTCAGGAAGAGTTGATCGGCCGTCTGAACCCGGTACTACGAGGGTGGGCTCAATACCATTCTCAGGCTGTTGCTAAAGCCACCTTCAAGAAACTAGATAACTTGATTTTCTGGTTGCTACGAAGGTGGGCGAAGCGCCGACACCCGAAGAAGCTAGCTACGTGGAGCTGGAACAAATACTTCCATTCCATCGGCGGGCGGAAACAGGTGTTCGCGCATCCCTATAGAGGCAAGAAGGGAGAGAGAAAGTATCGTGAGCTTTATGAGCTAGCGAAGACCGTAATCAAGCGCCAAAAGCGTCTATCAGGCGGGTACCACCCGTACGACGCTGCGCTTGAGCAGAAATGGGAAAAGCTAAGGGTCCAAAGGATGCAGCACAAGCTGCGTTTCAGGAAACAAATCCTAAGCCTTTACCGGCGCCAGAAAGGGAACTGCGCTCTGTGCGGTCACGCGATTACCAGGGAAACGGGCTGGGACGACCACCATGTCATTCGACGGGTGGACGGCGGCAAGGACACTCTGAAAAATCGCGTACTTCTCCATCCCAACTGTCACTCGCTGATTCACAGCCAGCGTAAACAAGTGACTCTGCGACACAGCGGTCTGTAATGATAGGATCGTTAGTCAACGTTGCCGGTCAGCCTCTGGGCTGACTTTTCGTAAGCTTGAGCCGTGTGCTGTGAAAGTCGCAAGCACGGTTCTTAGGGGGCTCCGGATCAGGAATGATCTGGGGCCACCCGCCTCTGCCGAGTCCGCCATGAGCCAGGTCCCCTACATTTTCGACGCTACCCTCGACACCTTCCAGCAACAGGTCATCGACGCCTCCTTCAGCACCCCGGTGCTGGTGGACTTCTGGGCCGAGTGGTGTGCGCCCTGCAAGGTACTGATGCCGCTGCTGGCCAAGATCACCGAGTCCTATGGCGGCGCCCTGCACCTGGCCAAGGTCAACTGCGACATCGAGCAGGAACTGGTGATGAGATTCGGCATCCGCAGCCTGCCCACCGTGGTGCTGTTCAAGGATGGCCAACCGGTGGATGGCTTCGCCGGCGCCCAGCCGGAGTCGGCCATTCGCGCCCTGCTCGAACCCCATGTCCAGGCCCTGCCACCAGCCGAGGAAGATCCGCTGGACGCTGCCCAGGCGCTGTTCGCCGAGGGGCGTTTCGCCGAGGCCGAAGCCCTGCTCAAGGCCCTGCTGGAAGAAGACAACAGCGACGCCCTGGCGCTGATCCTCTATGCCCGCTGCCTGGCCGAGCGCGGTGAACTGGACGATGCCCAGGCGGTGCTGGACGCAGTCAAGGGTGACGAGCACAAGCAGGCCCTGGCCGGCGCCCGTGCCCAGCTGACCTTCCTGCGCCAGGCCGCCAGCCTGCCCGAGGTCGCCGACCTCAAGAGCCGCCTGGCCCGCGATGCCGGCGACGACGAAGCCGCCTACCAATTGGCCGTGCAGCAACTGGCCCGCCAGCAGTACGAACCGGCGCTGAATGGCCTGCTGGACCTGTTCCGCCGCAACCGCGGCTATGGCGATGACCTGCCGCGCAAGACCCTGGTGCAGGTCTTCGATCTGCTGGGCAACGACCACCCCCTGGTCGCCACCTATCGCCGCCGCCTGTACCAGGCGCTGTACTAAGCGTCGGTCGACAACGGCTGCGTCGCCTCGGACGCAGCCTTATCCACAGCCAGGGCCATTCTGGCGCGGTGGACGGCCTGTAGCGTGGAAAACTGCCCAGCGTTCTCCACCAAGCTGCATCCGGCCTCACCCCTGCCAGATATAGAACTGCGCCTCGCCCACCCGCTCCATGCGCACCTGGGGGCTGTGCCTCAGCCGGACCAGCAGCTGCTTGGCCACGCCCAGATTGCCGGTCAGCTTTTCCAGGGCCACGAGGATGTCCGGTCCACTAAGGCGGCCAGCCTGGCTGAGCAGTTTCACCACCTGGTCCCAGAGCATGTCACCGCCCGACTTGGGCCCGCTGGGGGCGGCGACCACCGCCGCAGCAGGCAGGGACGCCGCCGTAGGCTGCAGGGCTGCGGCCAGGCGCTGCCAGTCGGCCTCGTCCAGTTCCACCGTGAGATCCACGGGCTGGCTGCCGATGGTTCCGCGAATGCGTACCATGGTGTTCTCCTCGTCGTGCAGAGGTCCATGCTCCCACAGCCACCGGCCGACGCCAAACCAAGGTTGCAGCGCGGAAAAGCAACAACATAACATAGCGCCTCTCCGTCCACTGGAAGCCCACCATGCGCCTGCCTCTGCTGACCCTTTGCCTTGCTGCCGCGCTCGCCCAACCGGCCTTTGCCCATGGCACCCACGACGACCATGACGAACACGCGCATGGCGCCCTGGGTGCCCATGTGCACGGTGAATCCCACCTCGACCTGGCGCAGACCGATACCGGCCTGGAATTGCAGTGGCGCAGTCCGGCGGCCGATCTGCTGGGCTTCGAACATGCAGCGCGTAATCAGCAGGAACAGGCTGCCGTCGCCGCGCTGCGACAGAGCCTGGAAAATCCCCAGGCGCTGGTAAAGCTGCCCGCGGCGGCCGATTGCCGGCTCACCGAAGCCAGCGCCATCAGTCCGCTGTTCGCCAAGGACGCCAGTGCCAGCGGCCATCTCGACGTGGAGGCCAGCATGAGCTTCAGCTGCAACAAGCCGGGTGCGCTCGACAGCCTGGACCTCTCCGGCTGGTTCGCCCGCTTTCCCAACAGTCACAGTGTCGAGGTCCAGGCCATCGTCGCCAGTGGCCAACAAGGCGCCGAGCTGACGGCCAAGCAACCACAGCTGAAGTGGTGAGACGCCAGTGACCTCCGCCCCCCTGGTCGAGATCCAGGACCTCGGCTTCGCCTGGCCCGGCCAGGCGGAATGCCTGGACATCCGGCACTTCCAGCTGGCACCCGGCGAGGCGCTGTTTCTCGAAGGGCCCTCGGGCAGCGGCAAGACCACCCTGCTCGGCCTGCTGGGCGGCGTGCAACGGCCGAGTCGCGGCCAGGTGCGCCTGCTCGGTCAGGACCTGGGAGCGCTCGCCACCGCCCGGCGCGACCGCTTTCGCGTCGACCACACCGGCTTTCTCTTCCAGCAATTCAACCTGCTGCCCTTTCTCTCGGTGCTGGACAACATCCTGCTGCCCTGCCAGTTCTCGGCACTGCGCCGCGCGCGTGCCCGTGCGCGGCATGGCGATCCTCAGGGCGCGGCCCTGACCCTGCTCCGCGCCCTGGGACTGAGCGATCCCGACCTGCCCCGCCGTCCGGCCCGCGAATTGTCCATCGGCCAGCAGCAGCGGGTCGCCGCCGCCCGCGCCCTGATCGGCCAGCCGGAACTGGTGATCGCCGACGAACCTACCTCCGCGCTAGACAGCGACCACCGCGATGCCTTCCTGCGACTGCTGTTCGCCGAGTGCGCCGCCGCCGGCGCCGGCCTGCTGTTCGTCAGCCACGATCGCAGCCTGGCAGGCCATTTCGACCGCCACCTCACCCTGGCCGAGCTCAACGCCGCCCGCCTGGAGACCTAGGATGCCCCTGCTCCAACTGGCCTGGGCCAGCTTGCGCAATCGCCGCGCCACCGCCCTGCTCACCGTCTTCACCATCGCCGTCTCGGTGGCCCTGCTGCTGGGCGTCGAGCGGCTGCGCACCGAGGCCAAGGCCAGCTTCGCCAACACCATCGCCGGCACCGACCTGGTGGTGGGCGCCCGCTCCGGCGCGGTCAACCTGCTGCTCTACTCGGTGTTCCGCATCGGCAACGCCACCAACAACATCCGCTGGGAGAGCTACGAGAAGCTCGCCGCCGATCCCCGTGTCGCCTGGACCATCCCGCTGTCCCTTGGCGACTCCCACCGCGGCTACCGGGTGCTGGGCACCGACGGCAACTACTTCACCCACTATCACTATGGGCGCAACCAGCCGCTGCGCCTGGCCCAGGGCCGCCCCTTCACGGACGTCTTCGAGGTGGTGCTGGGCGCCGAGGTGGCCAAGGCGCTGCACTATCAGCTGGGCGATAAGCTGGTGCTGGCCCATGGCGTCGCCACCATCAGCCTGACCGAGCACAGCGACCATCCCTTCACCGTGGTCGGCATCCTCGCCCCCACCGGCACTCCGGTCGATCGCACCCTGCACATTCCGCTGAGCGGCATGACCGCCCTGCACCTGGACTGGCGCGGCGGCATGCCCGGTCCCTCGCTGAGCGACGCCGAGGTGCGCCAGCGCGATCTTACGCCACAAGACCTCACCGCCGCCCTGGTCGGCCTCAAGAGCCGGGTGGCCACCTTTGCCGTGCAGCGTGCGGTCAACGACTACCGTGGCGAGCCGCTGCTGGCCATCCTGCCCGGGGTGGCCCTGCAGGAACTTTGGGGCCTGCTCGGCACGGCGGAACAGGCGCTGCTGGTGATGTCGCTGTGCGTGGTGCTCACCGGCCTGGTGGGCATGCTCACCGCGCTGCTCGCCAGCCTCAACGAACGGCGCCGGGAAATGGCCATCCTGCGCTCGGTGGGAGCCCAGCCGCGCCACCTGTTCGGCCTGCTGCTGGCCGAGGCCCTGGCGCTCACCCTGGCCGGCTGCCTGGGCGGGCTGGCGCTGCTCTATGGCGCCATCGCCCTGGGCCGCCCCTGGCTGCTGGCGGAATACGGTCTGGCATTGCCGCTGGACTGGCCCTCGCTCTACGATGGGCAACTGCTCGGCGGCATCCTGCTCGCCGCCCTGGTGCTCGGTTGCATCCCAGCCTGGCGCGGCTGTCGCCAGGCCCTCACGGACGGGTTGTCCGTGCGCTTGTAGACGAGGCTTCCACCCCATGCGCCTGGCGCTTTTGCTGTTGCTCTGCTGGCTGTCCTGGGCCCAGGCTGAACCCCGCCAACTCGCCTGGCGCGAACTGGTACCGGCCGATGCGCCGCGCTTCAATCCCGGCAGCATCGACCACGGCCTCGGCGAAGACGGCCCCGCCGCCAGCCAGCCCTGGCCGGATGCGCCGACGGTTGCCGCCCTGGATGGCCAAGAGGTGCGCTTGCCGGGCTATGTGGTGCCGATCATGGTCACCGACGAGGGCGAGGTCACCGAATTCCTGCTGGTTCCCTACTACGGCGCCTGCATCCATGTGCCGCCCCCCCCGGGCAACCAGATCGTCTACGTCAAGGGCAGCCATGACCTCTGGCTGTCCAAGCTGCACCTGCCCTACTGGGTGGAAGGCCGCCTGGGCGTGGGCAGCCAACGCAGCGAGGTGGCCGTCGCCGGCTACTGGCTGCAGGCCCAGCGCATCCAGCCCTACATCCTCAAAGGCGATGGCTCCTG
>NZ_ANBZ01000087.1:0-4846 GCF_000316965.1 Pseudomonas sp. 313 | reverse complement strand
TTTATGTGTAATAGAAAGTCAATAAGAACCGGGCCATGCTCGCCCTTGGAGCTTCTCATACCCAACCGGTATGGCTGTAGCTTCTGAGGAGATCGCCGTCGCTCACCGGATCATCCGGTCATCCTGTTAGTAACCGGTCAAAGCTGATCTGTTACATCGAAGGCGGACACCTGTCCATCGACAACACCCCTGCCGAGCGGTGAACCGCCCTCCCATGTACATATGACCAAAACGTCGCCGTTATCCTACCGTTCTGTCATGCCTACCCACGACGGAGTATTGACGGTCTCCGTCCTATAACATAGCTTTTCCGAAAGGCGCTCAAGTACATATCGTCATGTGCATACGAGCCTCGTGTCGTTAAAAGAAATGGTTGGTGCCGCATGAAAGTGCTCTTCATGATGCCGTTCGGCGTGTCGAGCTTCTCCGCCCCCATCAAGATCAAGGCTTCGTCTTGGTGTTAGTGCCAGATGCACGTCACCTTGCGGTGCAGGAATGGAGTGTGAACATGAAAGCAGAAACGGAATCGCGGATTTTTTCGGTGGACGAATATGTCCGTCCGTCTAACGGCGAACCGATCCGTTCAGTTGTTCTGGAGACCAACGATTCTGTCGTTGTAGTTTGGCACGCCTACCCTAGGCAGGAAATAGCTGCCCATGTCCATCCTCACGGCCAAGATACTTGGACGGTTATCTCAGGTGAGGCCAAGTATTATCAAGGCAACGGCGTAGAAATTCATCTTAAAGCTGGAGATATTGCCATTGCAAAACCTGGGCAAGTACATGGTGCCGTGAACTCTGGTCCAGGACCTTTCATATTTGTCTCCGTGGTTGCGCCGGGCAGTGCAGGTTTTGCGTTATCTGAGAAATAGGCGAAAGGCCTGAGAGGAACCTGATGAATACACGAGTATTTACGTTCGCTGGTGGAGAAACGGGGGTTTGGCGCGTTGTTGCGATGAATGCCGTGGCAGGAGCCCCTCTCCCTGGAATCCCACGGCTCAACGTAGCCGCTGGCTCTGTTTCGCCGCAGCCTCCGGGCACCAAATGGCTCCTTCGCGGGATAACGAGTAACGAGCGCTATGTCGTGCGTGAAGAGAAGGATCGTCTCGTGGCGAAGCAGCCAAGCTTGGGTCGAGCAGAGGCTACCTGCGCCGCCCTGATCCCTATCCGGAAAAACCCCTCATGGTGGGGACTGTCTCAAGACGAACGCCGGAAGATTTTTGAGGAACAGTCCCGTCACATTCACATCGGGCTCCAATATCTCCCTGCTGTGGCCCGCCGCCTCCACCATTGTCGGGACCTGGGCGAGAACGAACCCTTCGACTTCTTGACTTGGTTCGAATATTCCCCGTCTGATGAGACGGCCTTTAACAGGCTTCTGGCCGAACTCCGAGCCTCGGTGGAGTGGCAGTATGTCGACAGAGAAATCGACATCCGGCTAGTGCATGAGCCGGCCTAGCATCAGGTTTAACTTCGATCTACGTGCGGCACACTCCTGCGACACCCGCAGCCCAGCAAAACCCCGAAAAATCTAGTGTGTCGCATAACTTAGGAGTAACGCGACAGGTATGTCTAGCGAGCCACTAGTCGCTTAAGAACTTTTCTACTTATAGCCTCCTCTTTCTCTCATCGATCTCCTCGGCATCCTGCCGTCTAGAGCCGGCACATTGTCCAGCTTTCGAATGAGGCTCTCCAGCTTTTCCAAGTCGCCCTCGGCAATGGCTCGCTCGTCGGGAGTTAAAGGCACGGCCTCCAAGTACCGTCCGATAGACGATTTGCTTTCCAATGCTTGGGCCCTTGCGCTGGCTTTCGGCAAGTTGAAGTCACACCCCGCACAGGCCATGCGATGTGGGCAGCTGCTCCAGAAGGGATTTGAACAATACGAGTCGCCCAAGTCATAGAAGGTGTAGGGGGCATCTGAATGGCGAACAATTACGTCATGATCGATCAAAACGGAGACCATATGGGCCATTTGATCGGCTTTAACGAAGGATGCTGCCAGCTTGGTAGGCCGAATTCGAATGTAATGCAAAGTCGAATTCGGCGAGCTATGTCCCGACCACTGCATTAGCTCGATCAGCGACATGCCCTGAGGGACGCTGGCGAGCGCCGTCACTGCGGAGGCACGTCCCCGGTGGCTGGTGATTCGCCCGCGACTGTCCTCCAGTGGCACACCCGCCTTGGCGCATAGCATTGGAATGATGGTGCCATTAATGACACTGGAGCCTATGCGCTTGCCTCGAAACTGAAATAGGTAGCTAACTTTTTCCCCGGTTCGCTCATCCAGCAAAGCGGCCTGGTTAGCAGGCCTGTCCTCCAGCCAGGCGTCAATGCGCTCCTTCACGACCACCGCTACAGGTTTGACGAAAGCTTTGAACGTCTTGCTGGCAGGAATATCGAGATAGCATAAAGTTTTTGCTGGAACGATGGTCCCATCCTCGTGTACCACATCATTGGTCTGAGGATGCGCGCATCTTTTATCCAAGCGCATGATTTCATTGCTGCGCAAACCAGCGTGCGTCCACACTACAGCAATGGCTTGAACCATCGACAGCGGATAGTGAATCTCCGAAAGCAGATCACTACGCTCAAGATTTAGACTCGCCCAAATCAGCTTGAGCCAGGTCGAGTCATCAATTACCCGCGGGCTGATACCCGAGTTGAATGTCACGGATCGCGGGGTGGCGAGGTGATGCCGGGGGCTGAACTTCAAACGACCCCATCCCCAGAGTTCAAAGTCTGTAAAAAATCGTCGCAAGGCATGTAGAAAGCCGCGCTTCGAGTTGGCAGCGATAGGCTGACCAAGCCCCTTTAGCTGTGTTCCCTTCGCTGACTCCAAAGCCCACTCACCGACCGTCATCCGGTCGACGGCAGCAATAAATGCAGCGCAAGTGGACATGCTCCAATCGGTAGGCGCCGCCATTCCTGATTGCTCGCGCGCTAGCCAGACACCGGTCCTCAAGATAAAACTGTAATTGCTTTCACGTGTGCGTGGACGCAAGGTGGAAGTGTCTCGCCATCGACGGCACCACATTGCCCAAGTCGGATCGATGCCTTCGATGCTTTTCGCCCGCCAACAGGTATAGCCTCGCATGCGTAAAGGTTTCGCCAAAATCCCCATGGCAGCGAGGCCGTGAGATACCTTTCCGACCGATCTCGCGACACCTTCGCTTCGATGCTGTTGGCCCTTCAGTAGCAGTTCCTCGGTGAATGTCTCCAACCGCGGATCGCCGTTTTCCAGCATCAAGGCACCCAGGCACGTTGGAAAGGAACTGCTCAAGATGGCGAGCAGCGTAGCCCAGCGATCTCAACGCTTGGCTCAAGCGAACGTGCTCATGTCTGAACACGGCATGGCCGAAGATAAAAGAAGCATATATCGCCGGCTGCCGGAATTTGGCGATACGCTGCGGGGTTCGAAAATCGCCGAGATGGTAAGCAACGGAAGCGAGATATGGTCGTGATCCTGCTCGATTACTGAGCAAGGTCAACCACTGCGACTCAGACCAACACCAGTAGGGTTTACCGGTTTTGCTGACATTCCAGAGAATGACTGCCACTGATGAAATGGCTAATCGCTGAGAAACGCCGCTGTGCGCCGCTATATCAGCTAGCGGCCTCATGAGCTCAGGTATCTCTGATTGGAGGTAGCCCCAGTCTGAACGGTGAGAGCGATTCGAAAGTATGCTCAGCTCGATTTTCGATAGATCGCTCTGACGTACGTACTTGCTCGCGTCGAACGGAACATAAGGGGTGACTGAGGGGGTGCTCATAGCAATGCCTCAGACCCAAAGAGTTCACAGAACATCCGAGCATCGAGACTGCCGACGGAGTGCGCCATCTTTGCGGTTAAATCCGCGCCAGATAGGTGCAGGTAAATCAAAGTGGTTTTGGGGTCTCGATGTCCAGCATACGTGGTCAGTTCATGGAGCTTCCAGCCCGCACGGGCCAGATGGGTAAGCCGAAGGTGGCGAAAGGTATGAGTGCTCAGGTGCGATAGTTTCGCTTCCTTGGCCCACCCTTCAACCGTTTTACTCCACGCCCAACGGGACAGTGGCGAGCCTCGATTACGATCTGATGCTGATCGAAACAACGAACCTCGCATCCAGCCAGCGCCGCGAAGAGCATGTAGATGCTCTATCAAGACAGGTGCAATGTCTGGGCTGTAGCACACGACGCGGCTGCGTTTGCCTTTGGTCGTTTCCGCTCGCACCGAGATCAGTCGGTGTGCAACGTCTAAATCCTCAATACGCAAGGCCACCAACTCGGCACGGCGAAGAGCCCCGAAATACGCCAACGACAGCATTAGTCGATCACGGATAGACGACCTGGCCGCAATACTGAGAAAGTGTCGCCACTGCTCATCGGTGGGAATGTCTGGCAACTTAATCAGCCGTGGGAGCAAGCCCCTGACAAACCCTCCATGTCCAGGCACTTGGGCCAGCCGACCATGCTGTCCGCGGGGCACGGGGTTGTGCTCGCAAAGACCCTGAAAAACGAGGTGGTCGTACCACAACCGGATAGCAGTAAGCCGCTGGTGCAAGGTTGAATTCGCCACCGCGCTCTTTGCGCCAGGTAGCAGCTCACGGATGTAGAGCGTGACTTGTTCGAATGTCGCGGATTCGGGTTTCAGCCCACTCCCTTCGCAATGCAATAAGTAATGCGCAAGGGCACGGCCATAGGCGTCAAGGGTGGCCGGCGCACGCCCCAGATTACCCAAGAGCTCCAGCCAAGCTTGTACACTGGAATAACGACTTAACACTTGCTTGTGCAATGGGGTGGTGGTCATGGGCGCCCCCTGAGCGTCAACGGATTCAGCCTAGCTCAAAAGCATTCCACCTAACTTAATA
>NZ_ANBZ01000086.1:0-63404 GCF_000316965.1 Pseudomonas sp. 313 | reverse complement strand
GTTGCCTGATCAAAGATGGATGAAGGTGGTGACCTCTCCCGGTTGCACCCGGCATTCATCCACGGCATGGATCACCCCGGTGGTCAGGGCCGCTTCCGGACTCAGCAGCCGGGCGTTGGCCTTGAGGCAGCTGTAGATGTCCAGGGCCTCTGCGGCACCGGCGGTGCGCTCAGCGACGATGCGGGCATAGAGGTCGAGGTCGTAGTCCAGGCACATGGCGTATTCGGCCATGCGTGCGTGGTCCACCGAGTTGTTCAGATTCCAGTAGAAGGAATGATAGAGGAACTTGCTGTGGCGACTGGCGGTACGCTGCTCACCGGCGAGAAAAAGGATGTTGCCCATGGATTCGACGGTACCCAGGTTGTGGGTGTGTACCGGTACCGGCAGGGACAGGAGGAAGTTGTACATCGTGAAGCCGTAGCTGCAATCGCCGCCCATGGTGGCGATCTTGAGCAGGATGCGCGAGGCGTCCTGCTGGACCGCCTGAGAGCACTGGGCGATCAGCTGGCCGCAACTGGTGGAATTGATGGGACCGGTGAAATGGATGACATGGGTGCTCATGGGGCCTACCGACGCGCCGGGGAGCCCGGCGGAAGGCGGGCTCTATAGGAGTTGCTTCGGCGACTTTGGGCCGGGCTTGAGTGCTGGCGTCGGCTGGCCGACGAAGCGCGTCCCAGACGGATGGGCTGCGCCTGAGCGCAGCCGCGAGATTAGCGCAGCAGCAGCATCGGCACTTCGGTCTTGTGCAGCAACTGGGTGGTGCGACTGCCGCGCAGGAAGCGCCAGACCGAAGAGTGGCTGTAGGCACCCATGATCAGCAGATCCGCCCGGCGTTCGTCGAGGTGGCGGGGGACGATGCGCTCCACGTCACCATGGGCGACGGTGGTGTCCACCCGGCAACCGGCGCTGCGCAGCAGCAGGGCCAGGTCCTCCAGGCGCTTGCGCAGGATCGGATCGTCTTCGCCGACCCGCAGCAGGGTGCCGCTCATGCCGGCCAGCAGCGGACTGCGCGCCAGCGCCAGGATGCCCTGGTGAGTGGCTTCCCGGCCGTCATAGGCGATGGTGAATTGCCGTGGCGGCTTGAATGGCCCCGAGCAGATCAGGATCGGCCGGTGCACGGCGCGTACCACGGCTTCCAGCTGGCTGCCGATGCCGCTGTCCCCTGAGCGCTCGCCGCGCTTGCCGATCACCAGCAGGCGGGTGTCGGCTTCCAGGGTCTTGAGGGTATCCACCAGGCCCTCGGGCCGCCGCAGGATCTGTGGGGCGGAGGTCAGGCCCTGCTGCAGCAGGCGCTGACGGGCATTGAGCAGCAGCGCCTTGGCCATCCCGGCACCGACATCATCGTCCAGATAGACCGGGGCGCCGTTGGCGACCTTCTTGCCGCTGCTGGCCGATTCCTGCACGTGCAGCAGGGTGACGGGTGCATCCAGCCGCCGCGACAACCAGGCGGTGTGGTCGCAGACGCTTTCGGCGTGGGGGGATCCATCGATGCAGGCGAGCAGGGAGGCCATAACGGTATTCCTTGACGAGACCGGGACCAGACACGATCCCTGTCAGGAGCGTAGCACCCGCCCAGCGCCTGCTGATGACGCCTGGATGTCATCTTCGGCTTTTGCTGGGCAGGTCACGGCCGTCATCCCGGACGCCCTCACATTTCGTAGCGATCGAGTTCCCGGGTGATCAGCAAACGCTGAATTTCACTGGAGCCTTCGTAGATCTGGGTGATGCGGATATCGCGGTAGTACTGCTCCACCGGATAGTCCTCCAGGTAGCCATAGCCGCCATGGATCTGGATGGCCTTGGAGCACACCCATTCGCCCGTCTCGGTGGCGAACAGCTTGGCCTGGGAGGCCTCACTGAGGCAGGGCTGGCCCGCCGTGCGCAGTCGCGCCGCATGCAGGATCAGCAGCCGCGCGGCATTGAGCCGTGTGTGCATGTCGGCCAGCATGTTGGCGATGCTCTGGTGCTGGATGATGGCCTTGTCGAACTGGATACGTTCGCGGGCGTAGCCCAGCGCCGCCTCGAAGGCCGCGCGAGCGATGCCCAGGGCCTGGGCGGCGATGCCGATGCGCCCGCCTTCCAGGTTGGACAGGGCGATAGCCAGCCCCTTGCCGCGCTCGCCCAGCAGGTTGGCCGCCGGGATCCGGCAGTTGTCCAGGGTGACCGCGCAGGTGTCGGAGGCGCGCAGGCCCATCTTGTGTTCGGTGCGCTCGACGCGAAAACCGGGAGTGTCGGTGGGTACCAGAAAGGCCGACAGGCCCTTCTTGCCCAGCTCCGGATCGGTTACCGCGAAGACGATGGCCAGGCCGGCGCGGCGCCCGTTGCTGACGAACTGCTTGCTGCCATTGAGCACCCAGCTGTCGCCGTCGAGGACCGCGCGGGTGCGCAGATTGTGCGCCTCGGAGCCGGCCTGGGGTTCGGTCAGACAGAAGCAGCCGATGACCTTGCCGGCGGCCAGGTCGGGCAACCAGTGATCCTGCTGCGCGGCGCTGCCGTAGCGCAGCAGTGGGCCGCAACCCACCGAGCTGTGGATGCTCATCAGGGCGCCGAGGCTGCCGTCGCCGGCGGAGATCTCTTCCACGGCCAGGGCATAGGCGACGTAGTCCATATAGGTGCCGCCCCATTGCTCGGGCACCACCATGCCCAGCAGGCCCAGCTCGCCCAGTTGGGCGACCACGGCGTCGTCGATCCACTCGGCCTTTTCCCAGGCCCGGGCGTGGGGCGCGACCTCGCGGCGGGCGAAGTCACGCGCCATGTCGCGGATCATGCGTTGTTCTTCGGTGAGTTCGATGTCGTGCATGGAAGCCTTCCTCAGGAATGGCGAAAATCGGTGAAAAAGGCCGCGACGCGGCGTGGATCCAAATCCTGCCAGCGAGCCGGATTCCAGTGCGGCGTGCGGTCCTTGTCCACCAGCATGGCGCGCACCCCCTCGATGATCTCGCCCTTTTCGAACCAGCGACGATCCAGGTGCAGCTCCAGCGCGAAACACTGCTCCAGCGACAGCCCGCTGCCTTGACGCAGTAATTCCAGGGCGGTGGCGACCGCCAGTGGCGAGCGGGCGTCCAGGGTGGACAGGGTCTCCTGGGCCCAGTCGCGATAGGCGGAGCAGCTTTCCGCCTGCAGGCTGCCGCGCAACTCTTCCACGGTCGCCGCGGCGAAGTGTTCGGCGATGGCGGGGCGCAGGTCGGTCAGACGCGCCGACTCGGCCGGCGCCGTGGCGAACTCCTGCAGCAGGGCGGCCAGATCGGTCGGCCCCTGGGCAGTGGCCGCCTCCAGCCGTTGGAGGAGGTCGTCGGTCGTCGCTTCGGCAATGAAGACATCGGCCAGGCCGGCGGCCAGGGCATCGGCCGGACCGATCTGCACGCCGGTCAGGCCGAGATAGAGGCCCAGCTGATCCGGCAGGCGTGGCAGGAAGTGGCTGGCGCCGACATCGGGGAAGTAGCCGATGGCGGTTTCCGGCATGGCCATGCGGGTGCGCTCGCTGACGATCCGCAGGCGCGCCGCCTGCACCAGGCCCATGCCGCCGCCCAGGACTAGGCCGTGGGCCAGCGCCAGCACCGGCTTGGGATAGCGGTGCAGCGCCAGGTCCAGGGCGTATTCCTCGGTAAAGAAGGTCAGGTGCAGGTCGTCGCCACGCTGGTAGCTGTCGTAGAGCGCACGGACATCGCCGCCGGCGCAGAAGGCCTTGGGGCCGTTGCCGCGCAGCACGATCACCCGTACGCCGGGGTCCTGTTCCCAGTCGCGCAGGGCTCCGTGCAGCGCGCGCACCATCTCCAGGTCCAGGGCATTGAGCCCGGTCGGGCGATCGAGGGTCAGATAGCCGACCCCGCCACGTCTTTCCAGCAGTACCTTGGCGTCGCTCATGCACCGTCCTCGTCCAGGTAGTCCTGGATGATGGCTGAGAAATCCAGGCCGCCGCCACCCGCGCGGCTGAATCTCTGATAGAGCTGCTGCGCGACCGCCCCAAGGATCACCGGCTGGCGCACGGCACGCGCCGCCTCGGTGGCCAGGCCCAGGTCCTTGAGCATGAGCTCGGCGGCGAAGCCGCCCTGGTAGCCGCGCGAGGCCGGCGCCTGGGGCAGTACGTCCGGATAGGGGTTGTTGACCTCCGAACTCCAGCAGCGCCCGCTGCTGGTATTGATCACCCCGGCCAGGGTCTTGGCGTCCATGCCCAGGCGGGTACCCAGGGCCATGGCCTCGGCCACCCCGATCATGGAGATGCCCAGCAACAGGTTGTTGGCGACCTTGGCCACCTGGCCGTTGCCACTGGCGCCGCAGTGCACCAGGTTGCGACCCATGGCGGCCAGCAGCGGCTGGGCACGCTGGAAGCCCGCCTCGCTGCCGCCGACCATGAAGGTCAGGGTGCCGGCCGCGGCGCCGCCGGTGCCGCCGGAGACCGGGGCGTCCAGCACTTCCAGGCCACGTTCGGCGGCGGCGCTGGCCACCGCCCGGGCGCTGAGCGGATCGATGGTGGAGGAATCGATCAGCAGGGTGCCCGGGCGGGCCCGGGCGATCAGCCCGTCTTCACCGAGATAGACCGTCTTTACATGGGCGGCCGCGGGCAGCATGGTGATGATCACTTCCGCGCCACTTTCCGCCACGGCGGTGGGCGAGGCGGCAACCTCGGCCCCTTCGGCGCGCAGCGCTTCCAGCGCGGCGGTGGAGAGGTCGAAGACGGTCAGCTGATGGCCGGCCTTGAGCAGGTTGCGGGCCATGGGCGCGCCCATGTTGCCTAGTCCCAGAAATCCCAGATGCATGCTGGCGTCTCCCTTACTTGAGGGTGATGGTGGTGTTGACGACCCCGGCGCTGCCGACGTCCTGCTCGTCGGGCCAGCGCGTGGTGATGGTCTTGGTCTGGGTATAGAAGAGCACCGCCTGCTTGCCGTAGGGCCCCAGGTCACCCAGTTTGGAGGCGCGCGAACCGCTGAAGGAGAACAGCGGCACCGGTACCGGAATGGGCACGTTGATGCCGACCTGGCCGACGTCGATGTCTTCCTGGAAGCGCCGTGCCGCGGCGCCGGAGCGCGTGAAGAGGGCAACGCCGTTGCCGTTGGGGTTGGCGTTGATCAGGGCGATGGCCTCGTCGAGGGTGGCGGCGTGCATCACGCAGAGCACCGGTCCGAACAGTTCTTCGCGGTACAGGGTCATGTCGGTGGTCACCCCGGAAAACAGCGTCGGGCCGACGAAGTTGCCCTTCTCGTAGCGCTCAACCTGGATGTTGCGGCCGTCCAGCTCCAGGGTCGCGCCTTCGCTCAGCCCGCGCTCGATCAGGCCGCTGACCCGGTCCAGGGCCTGGCAGGAGATCAGCGGGCCGACATCGGTGCCGTGCTCGTGACCCGCACCCACCTTGAGGCTGCGCGCCTTGGCCACCAGGTCCGGCACCCAGCTGTTGGCTTCACCCACCAGCACCACCACCGAGACCGCCATGCAGCGCTGACCCGCCGCGCCGAAGGCGGCGCCCACCAGGTTGGCCAGGGTCTGTTCGCGGGGCGCATCGGGCATCACCACCGCATGGTTCTTGGCGCCCATCATGCACTGCACGCGCTTGCCGGCTTCGCTGGCGCGGCGATAGACATGGGTGCCGACGCGGGTCGAGCCGACAAAGGACAGCGCCTTGATATCCGGGTGATCGCAGAGGGCGTCCACCACCGCCGGTCCGCCATGGACCACGTTGAGCACCCCGGGCGGTACCCCGGCTTCCAGCGCCAGCTCGGCCAGGCGCATGGTCACCAGCGGATCCTGCTCCGAGGGCTTGAGGACGAAGGTATTGCCGCAGGCGATGGCCATGGGAAACATCCACAGCGGAATCATCGCCGGGAAGTTGAAGGGGGTGATGCCGGCGCAGACGCCCAGGGGTTGCAGCAGCGTATAGGTGTCCACCCCGCTGGCGACGTTGTTGGCCAGTTCGCCCAGTTGCAGATTGCCGATGGCCGCGGCGTGCTCCACTACCTCCAGGCCGCGGAAGACATCGCCCTCGGCGTCGGCCAGGGTCTTGCCCTGCTCGGCGGTGAGCAGGGCGGCCAGTTCGCTCATGTGTTCGCGGATCAGCTGCTGGTAGCGCAGGAAGATGCGTGCCCGGGCGCCGATGGGCGTCTTGCGCCAGGTGGCGAAGGCGGCCTTGGCACTGGCCACGGCGCGCTGTACCTCCTCAGTGGTGGCGAAGGGCACCCGCGCCAGCACCTCCTGGGTGGCCGGGTTGATCACTTCGCGGCCTTCGCGGCTGGTGGAGGTGACGAATTGGCCGTCGATCAGCAGCGGCACGTCTTTGATGGCGGTCTGGGTCATGACAGGGATTCCTGGGCGGTGGCAACGGAGGCCGGGGCAGGGTGGTTGGCGAAGTCTTCTTCGGCATAGTCGTGGAGGTCGGCTGTGCCAGCCGCGCGGCGCTGTGCCTCGCCCAGGCGCAGCTCGATGCGGCGGATCTTGCCCGACAGCGTCTTGGGCAGTTCGCCGACGAATTGCAGGCGGCGTACTCGCTTGTAGGGGGACAGGCAGCCACGGGCGAAGCCGAGCAGCTCCTGCGCGAGTTCAGGCGAAGGCGCGTGGCCGGCGGCCAGGATGACGAAGGCCTTGGGTACATTGAGGCGCAAGGGGTCGGGGCTCGGCACCACGGCCACTTCCATCACGGCCGGGTGCTCGATCAGGGCGCTTTCCAGTTCGAAGGGGCTGATGCGGTAGTCCGCCGACTTGAAGACGTCATCGGCGCGCCCGACGAAGGTGATGTAGCCCTCGGCATCACGCACCGCGGTATCGCCGGTGCGGTAGTGGCCGTCCCGCATCACCTCGGCGGTTTTCTCCGGACTGTCCTCGTAGCCCAGCATCAACCCGGCGGGGCGCGGCTGCAGCGACAGGGCCACCTCGCCGTCGTTGCCCGGCTGGCCATCGGCATCCAGCAACTCGACGTGGCACCCGGGCAGCGGACGACCCATGGAGCCCGGCTTGAGCGGCTGGCCCGGGGTATTGCCTACCAGGGCGGTGGTCTCCGACTGGCCGAAACCATCTCTCAGGGTTAGTCCCCAGGCCGCCTGCAGGCTGTCGATGATCTCCGGATTGAGCGGCTCGCCGGCGCCGACCAGCTCCCGCAGCTGCAGCCGCTCGCGATAGGCGGCAAGGTCCTCCTGGATCAGCATGCGCCACACCGTGGGCGGCGCGCAGAGACTGGTGACGGGATAGCGCGCCAGCACCTCCAGCAGCGCCTGGGGCTTGAAGCGCGGCACGTCATGGATGAACACGCAGGCACCGGCATTCCAGGGGGCGAAGACGCAACTCCAGGCATGCTTGGCCCAGCCGGGGGAGGAGATGTTGAGGTGTACGTCGCCTGGCTGCAGGCCGATCCAGTAGAGGGTCGACAGGTGCCCGACTGGATAGCTGCTGTGGCTGTGCAGGACCAGCTTGGGTCGCGAGGTGGTCCCCGAGGTGAAATAGAGCAGCAGCGGATCCGTGGCGAGGGTAGGGCCGTCCGGCAGGAAGTCGCTGGCGCAGGCGCCCGGTGCATAGGGCTGCCAACCGGCCACCGGCGACCCGACGCAGATCCGGGTAAGGCCCGGATCCAGACTGGCGCAACGCTCCGTATGGGCACTGCCCACCACTAGGTGGGCGATGCGCCCGCGCTGCACCCGATCCTGCAGATCGGCATCACTGAGCAAGGTAGTGGCGGGCACCACCACGGCGCCCAGCTTGAAAGCACCGAGCAGCGTCTCCCACAGCGCCACCTCGTTGCCCAGCATCACCAGGATGCGTTCGCCGCGCCGCACGCCCTGGGCCCGCAGGAAGTTGGCGGTGCGATTCGAGGCCTGGCGCAGCTCGGCGAAGCTGTAGCGCTCTTCACGACCTTCGGCGTCGAGTCGCCACAGTGCCGGACCGGCATGCTCCTCGGCCAGGCGATCGAAATGATCCAGTGCCCAGTTGAAGTGTTCCAGTTCCGGCCAGCGAAAATCGCGGACGGCAGTGGCGTAGTCGGTGCGATGGTGCAGCAGGAAGTCGCGCGCTTCACGGAAGGCGTCGCCGGCGGTCATGGGCGATACCCCGCGGCCTGCAGGAGCGGGAAGGAAGGGCAGCGTCCGGCCTGGCGCCGGGATGGGGCCTGAGGGTGGGTCATGGTTGCCTGCTCTTTATTGTTGTTGGGTAGCAGCGGGTCGCGCCGTCACCACTCG
This sequence comes from Pseudomonas sp. 313, assembly GCF_000316965.1. Taxonomy (NCBI): domain Bacteria; kingdom Pseudomonadati; phylum Pseudomonadota; class Gammaproteobacteria; order Pseudomonadales; family Pseudomonadaceae; genus Pseudomonas; species Pseudomonas sp. 313. Next base: position 55,251 of record NZ_ANBZ01000086.1, on the reverse strand, counting down.
TGACGCGCCCTGGTAAGCAGTATAGTTCCGGCAAAAGTCTCTTGGCTTCCGACAAAAACGCCCGACCGACATGCAAAAATCCAATAACCCGGCAGCGCGTCTCGACTGGGACGATCTCAGATTCTTCCTCGAAGTCGCCCGCACCCAGAAGGCCAGCGCCGCGGCGCGGCGGTTGGGGGTCGATTACACCACCGTCTCGAGGCGTATCTCGGCCCTGGAAAAGGCGCTCGGTGCCCTGCTGTTCGAGAAGTCGCGCAGCACCGGCTTCAGCCTCACCATGGAAGGGCAGCGGCTGCTGGTGCACGCCGAAACCCTGGAAAGCACCCTGCAGACCGCCTGCGAGCAGATCTCCGATACCCGTCTGGCGCCTTCCGGCCAGGTGCGCATCGGTGCTACCGAAGGCTTCGGCAGCTACTTCGTCGCGCCTCAGCTGAGCTTCTTCCAGGATCGCTATCCGGGGATCACCCTCGATGTGCTACCGGTCCCGCACTTCGTCAACCTGTCGCGCCGCGAAGCCGACATCGCCATCACCCTGGAACGCCCCGAGCGCGGACCCTATGTCTGCCGCAAGCTGTGCGACTATCGCCTGCGACTCTATGCCACCGCCGAATACCTGGCCCGCCACCCGCCCATCGCGCAGCTCGCGGATCTGCACCGTCATAGGTTCATCACCTACGTCGACGATCTCGCCTTCAGCCCCGAGCTGCTCTATCTGGAGCGCATCCTGCCGGAGGCCAGCAGCGGCCTGCGCAGTACCAGCGTGATTGCCCAGTATCAGGCCGCCCTGTGCGGACACGCCCTGGCCATCCTGCCGTGCTTTGTCGCCGAGCCGGATCCGCGCCTGATGGCGCTCCTGCCGGAACAGATCCAGATCACCCGGCAATTCTGGCTCTACTACCGCGAAGACTTGCGCCGCCTGCGCCGCATCACCCTGGTGACCGACTACCTGCGCGCCTGCACCGACGCCAATCGCGACTTCCTGCTCGGCGAAACCCGCGCGCCGGTGCTGGGCTGGCCGGCAACCTGAGGCCCGGCGCCGATCGCTGCGGCACCCCGGGACCCGGCCGGGGTCTCAGAGCTGTCGGTCGTCCTTCGACGGCCTCCAGTGAACAGATGGGAACGGCAATGGAACGATATCAGGCATTGAGTCAGGCGCTGAGCAAGTCAGCCGAGCGGGAAGAAGCCTACTGGCAGGAGCTGGAGCGCCGCCTGCATGAATTGCCGGAGTGCTTCACCCGCTACCTGGGGCTCACTCCCGCGGATCAGGTCGATGCCGGGCTGGGCCTGGAAAAGCGCGTCGATGGCAACATCGTCCGCGAACTGGAAGTCTATGCGCGCTACGACCTCACGGTGATCGTCGATGACCTGGCCGGCACGCCCCAGACCTTCGCCATCGGGCTGTCCTTCTTCTATACCAACGATCACTTCGTGCTGAAGGAGCGCGACGGCGAATTCTCCGTTGCCCTCGAACCCCAGGACGATCCCGACCGATTCTGGGACGAAGGCTGCCGCGAGATCTACGATTCGCTGGCACGGCGGATCCGCAGCAAGACCCTGCCCGCCATCGAGTAGGAAAGGGCGGCCGCGCGGGCCGCCGCTTTTCAGACGGGAGTGACCAGGGTGCCGTCGGTGAAATAGCGCTCCACATTGGCCAGCACCAGGTCAGCCATGGCCTGGCGCGTCTCGTGGGTGCCGCTGCCGAGATGCGGGGTGAGGACCACGTTGTCCAGCGTCAGCAACGCCGTGGGCACCTCGGGTTCCTCGGCGAAGACATCCAGCCCGGCGCCGCCCAGGGCGCCGCTCTGCAGGGCCGCCACCAGGGCCGGCTCATCGACCACACTGCCGCGAGCGATGTTGATGAGATAGCCACGCGGTCCCAGGGCCGCGAGGATCCGCGCGTCGATCAGCCCATCGGTGGCGGGACCACCGGGCAGCGACAGCACCAGGAAGTCCGCTGCCTCCGCCAGGGATTCGAGATCGGCATGATAGCGATAGGGTACGTCCGGTTGCCGATGGCGACCGTGGTAGGCCACTTCCATGCCAAAAGCCTCCACCCGTCGGGCGATGCCTTTGCCGATGTTACCCAGACCGACAATGCCGCAGGTCTTGCCCGCCAGGCGCGAGGTCAGGGGAAACTTGCCCTGGCGCCAGTCGCCGCGGCGCACGAAACGATCCGCCGCACTGATGCCCCGCGCTACATCGATCAGCAGGGCGAAGGCGGTGTCGGCGACGCAGTCGTCCAGGACACCCGGAGTGTTGCTCACGAGCACGCCTCTGTCGCGCGCCGCGGCGATGTCGATGCTGTCGTAGCCCACGCCGAAACTGAACACCGCCGCCAGGGCGGGCAGGGCGCTCATCAGTTCGCGGGTCGCACCGTGCACGCCTGAGGTCACCACGGCCACCACGTCCTGGCCGCGTGCCGCGAGCAGTTCGGACTGATCGGGTGCTTCCCAAAGTCGTAGCACCTCATAACGGGTCTCTAGCGCGTCCTGCAGCGCAGGCAGCAGCGGACCCACCTGCAGCAACAGCGGACGTTGGTTCTGTTCAGCCATTTCTAGACTCCTTGAAAGAGAAGGGGCGGCGAACCGCCCCTTGAAGCGGTGGGCTCAGCCCAGCAATTGCAGGCCCAGCTGGATCGCGACCCAGATCGCCAACAGGGTGGCGAAACCCAGGGCCAGGTTCTCGAACCAGTTGTTGCGGTACTCGTCGCCCAGCAGCGACTTCTGGTTGGACATGATCAGCAGGCCCAGGGAGATCACCGGCAGGCCGACGATGTTCAAGGCATTCACGCCGATGGTCAGGGTCACGAAGTCGGGCATGCCCGGCAGCGACCACACCAGCGGCGTCACCAGGATGAAGAGCAGGAACCACTTGTGCGCCGGGTCCTTGTGAAAGGTCTTGCCATAGCGCTCGCGCCGTTCCGGACGGATGTGCTGCAGGGCATCGGTGATCAGCATGGGGAAGGCGGTGGTCTTGCCCACCACGCTGGCGAACAGGGTGGCGAAGACGCCGGTGAAGAAAATCAACCAGCCGCCCGAGCCGAAGAACAGCTCCAGCGCCGAGCCCAGGTCGTTCAGGGTGTTCACCTGCAGGCCGTTGGGTCTGAGGATTTCCACGCCGACGACCCAGATGGCCAGGTTGATGATGATGCCAACCACCACGGCGAACAGCAGATCGTTGCGCTGGATGCGCTTGTGCTCCGGGCCGGTCCAGCCCTTTTCCTTCATCACATAGGGATGCACGAAGTTGGCGATGGAACCGGCCACGGCGCCAATGACCGACACGGCCACAAGCAGAGCCCCATGCACGCCTTCGTCCGGCGGAATGCTGAAGCCGATGGTGCCGCGCAGGATGCCGCCCAGGTCCGGGCCCGACATCACCGCCAGGGTGATGAAGGCCAGGGTCATGACCGCCAGCAGCACCTTCATCACGCCTTCGATCAGGGCATAGAAGTTCCGTCCCACCAGCAGCCAGACGGCGATCACCACCGCCACCGAACAAAGCAGCGGATAGTCGACATGGAGAAGGGTGGCCAGGGCCTCGCCAGCGCCCTTGAGCATGTAGGCGTTGGTCAGGTGCCCCATGACGAGCGCGTACCCGAGCATGAACCAGGCGAACACCGGGTGCAGCTGGGCATAGCCTTCGAGGATCGACATGCCCTTGTTATTGCACAGCTGGAAGCGCGCGATGATGTTGACGATGAGAAAGCGCAGCAGCAGGGACACCGCCAGCACCCACATCATGGCGTAGCCATAGTTGGCGCCAGCCACCGAAGAGGTGATGAGGTCGCCAGCGCCCAGCCAGGACAGCACCGCGATGATGCCGGGGCCCAGCAGCTTCGCCAGGCGGCGCAGGCCGGAGCCTTGCTCCTTGGCCAGAGGTACGGATTTTTCGACGGAACCGGATCGCTCCATTAGGGCGGTTCTCCTAACGATTGTTGTTGTTGTGAAGGGGCCGGAATTGGCCTTTTCGTTAGCTTGCCCTTTCAGGGTTTAGCACTACATACGACGTCGTACAACTAAAGGCGGGCAACAAAATGTTGCTTTCGTCGGGTCAGGCCAGACGCCCTTCGTTGATTGCCGTACGTACCGCTGGATCAAGCCAGGTGACTTCGCTTGAGACTGTCTCTAGAATGGTCGCCCTTGATTCTGGGGGGTCGGAAAGCCGGCCTGTTCTTGTGCCACGAGGAATATCCATGCAAGTTTCCGTTGAAAACACCTCTGCTCTCGAGCGTCGCATGACCATTGGCGTGCCGGCCGAGCGTATTGAAACCGAAGTGAACAAGCGTCTGCAGCAGACTGCACGGCGTGCCAAGGTTCCCGGTTTCCGCCCGGGCAAGGTACCCATGAGCGTCATCCGCCAGCGCTACGAAGCCTCGGCTCGTCAGGAAGCCTTGGGTGATCTCATTCAGGAAACCTTCTACGAAGCCGTCGTCGAGCAGAAGCTCAACCCGGCCGGCGCACCCGCCGTCGAACCCAAGGTGTTCGAAAAGGGCAAGGACCTGGAATACGTCGCCACCTTCGAAGTCTTCCCCGAGTTCGAAGTCAAGGGCCTGGACGGCATCGAGATCGAGCGCCAGGACGCAAGCGTCGAAGACGCCGACATCGACAAGATGCTCGACGTGCTGCGCAAGCAGGGTACCCGTTACGAAGCCGTTGACCGCGCTGCCGCCAACGACGACCAGGTCACCATCGACTTCGTCGGCACCCAGGATGGCGAAGCCTTCTCCGGTGGCTCCGCCGAGAACACCAAGCTGGTGCTGGGTTCGGGTCGCATGATCCCCGGTTTCGAAGACGGTCTGGTCGGTGCCAAGGCCGGTGACGAGCGTGTGCTCGACCTGACCTTCCCCGAGGACTACCAGAACCTGGATCTGGCCGGCAAGGCCGCCCAGTTCAAGGTCACCGTCAAGGAAGTGGCCGCACCCGAGCTGCCCGAGCTGAACGAAGCCTTCTTCAAGCAGTTCGGCGTGGAAGAGACCACTGTCGAAGGGTTCCGCGCCGAAGTGCGCAAGAACATGGACCGCGAGCTGCGCCAGGCGCTCAAGACCAAGGTCAAGAACCAGGTCATGGACGGTCTGCTGGCTGCCAACCAGATCGACGTACCGGCTGCCCTGATCAGCAACGAAGTGGATCGCCTGCGCGTTCAGGCCGTCCAGCAGTTCGGCGGCAACATCCAGCCCGAGCAACTGCCGGCCGAGCTGTTCAGCGAGCAGGCCAAGCGCCGCGTGCTGCTGGGCCTGATCATCGCCGAGATGGTCAAGCAGTTCGAGCTCAAGCCCGATGACGCCCGCGTTCGCGAGCTGATCGAAGAGATGGCTGCGGCCTATCAGGAGCCCGAGCAGGTAGTGAAGTGGTACTACCAGAACGAGCAGCAGCTGAACGAAGTGCGTTCGGTTGTACTGGAAGAACAAGTCGTGGATACTGTCCTCAAGCAGGCAAAAGTCACCGACAAGCAGGTCTCCTACGAGGACGCGGTCAAACCGGCCGAGGCTCCCCAAGCAGCCTGATCTGCCTCCAGTTGCTAGTTCACCTAAGCCAGCCTCGTGCTGGCTTATGTGTTTTTGACAGGTCATCCAGATAGGGAGCTAGTGCAGGACATGTCCCGCAATTCATACATGCAATCCATGCCCGATATTCAAGCCGCTGGCGGTCTGGTACCCATGGTGGTGGAGCAATCCGCCCGGGGCGAGCGCGCCTATGACATCTACTCCCGGCTGCTCAAGGAGCGGGTCATCTTCCTGGTTGGCCAGGTCGAGGACTACATGGCCAATCTCGTCGTCGCCCAGCTGCTGTTCCTGGAAGCGGAGAATCCTGACAAGGACATCCACCTCTATATCAACAGCCCGGGTGGCTCGGTGACCGCGGGCATGTCGATCTACGACACCATGCAGTTCATTAAGCCGGACGTCTCCACCATCTGCATCGGCCAGGCCTGCAGCATGGGCGCCCTGTTGCTGGCAGGCGGTGCCGCCGAGAAGCGTTTCTGCCTGCCGCACTCGCGGATGATGATTCACCAGCCGCTGGGCGGCTTCCAGGGTCAGGCATCGGACATCGAAATTCACGCCCGTGAAATTTTGACCATCCGTGAGCGTCTGAACAAGGTGCTGGCGCATCACACCGGTCAGCCGATGGACGTGATCGCCCGCGATACCGACCGTGACAACTTCATGAGTGGCCCCGAAGCCGTTGCCTACGGCTTGATCGACAAGGTCCTCGAGAAGCGCAACATCCCCGCCTGACCCCGCCTCGACCACCTGCCCAAGCGCCGGTCGTTTGGGCGGGTAGGCTTGAAAAACCGTGCAATAGGCTCCATCTTGTTGATGTAAGCACATTCCATTGGATCGATCGAATGACAGATACGCGCAATAGCGACGATAACGGCAAGCTGCTTTACTGCTCCTTCTGCGGCAAGAGTCAGCACGAAGTACGTAAATTGATCGCTGGACCCTCCGTCTTCATCTGCGACGAATGCGTCGACCTGTGCAATGACATCATCCGCGAGGAGGTCCAGGAAGCTCAGGCCGAAAGCAATGCGCACAAGCTGCCAGCGCCGAAGGAAATCAGCGCCATCCTCGACCAGTATGTCATTGGTCAGCAGCGTGCCAAGCGGGTCCTCGCCGTTGCTGTCTACAACCATTACAAGCGTCTGAATCAGCGCGAGAAGAAAGACGACGTCGAGCTGGGCAAGAGCAATATCCTGCTCATCGGTCCGACCGGTTCGGGCAAGACCCTGCTGGCGGAAACGCTGGCGCGCCTGCTCAACGTACCTTTCACCATCGCCGATGCCACCACTCTGACCGAAGCCGGTTATGTGGGTGAAGACGTCGAGAACATCATTCAAAAGCTCTTGCAGAAGTGCGACTACGATGTTGAAAAGGCCCAGATGGGCATCGTCTACATCGACGAGATCGACAAGATCTCGCGCAAGTCCGACAACCCCTCCATCACCCGCGACGTCTCGGGCGAGGGCGTGCAGCAGGCACTGCTGAAGCTGATCGAGGGTACCGTGGCGTCGGTTCCGCCTCAGGGCGGCCGCAAGCATCCCCAGCAGGAATTCCTGCAGGTAGATACCCGCAACATCCTGTTCATCTGCGGCGGTGCCTTCGCGGGTCTGGAAAAGGTCATCCAGAATCGTTCCACTAAGGGTGGCGGCATCGGCTTTAACGCCGAGGTACGCAGCGTGGAACTGGGCAAGAAAATCGGCGAATCCCTACGTGACGCCGAGCCCGAGGATCTGGTCAAGTTCGGCCTGATTCCCGAGTTCGTCGGTCGTTTGCCGGTCATCGCGACCCTGGACGAGCTGGATGAGCCGGCACTCATGCAGATCCTGACCGAGCCGAAGAACGCCCTGACCAAGCAGTACGCCAAGCTGTTCGAGATGGAAGACGTGGATCTGGAATTCCGTCCCGATGCCCTAAAGGCGGTCGCCCGCAAGGCACTGGAGCGCAAGACCGGTGCTCGGGGTCTGAGATCTATCCTCGAAGGCATCCTGCTCGAGACCATGTACGAGATTCCTTCGCAGAAGGAGGTCAGCAAGGTGGTCATCGACGAGAGTGTTATCGAGGGGAGTTCCCAGCCGCTGCTCATCTACGAGAACAGCGAGCCCGCCAAGGCGGCGCCAGACGCGTGACAGAAGGGGCTTCGGCCCCTTTTTCATTTCAGCGACGGTTGTATTTTGCGGCGGTCAACCTCATGTTAGGGGAAACCGAGGCCTTAACCGCATCTGCGGCCGATTATTTGCCGAGACCCGTACCCCATGACTACGACGATAGAACTTCCCCTGCTGCCCCTACGTGACGTAGTGGTCTATCCCCACATGGTCATCCCATTGTTCGTCGGAAGGGAAAAGTCCGTCGAGGCCCTCGAGGCCGCCATGTCTGGCGACAAGCAGATCCTGCTGGTCGCACAGAAGAATCCCGGCGATGACGATCCCGCCGCGGATGACATGTATCACATGGGTACGGTCGCGACCGTTCTCCAGCTGCTCAAGCTGCCCGACGGCACCGTCAAGGTCCTGGTCGAAGGCGAGCAGCGCGGCCGTATCGAATCCTTCGTCGAGAACCAGGCCTATGCCCGTGCGCTGGTCACCCTGATCGAAGACAGCGAAGCCCCGGATCGTGAATCCGAGGTGTTCTCGCGCAGCCTGATGAGTCAGTTCGAGCAATACGTACAGCTCGGCAAGAAGGTCCCTGCCGAAGTCCTGTCCTCGCTCAACAGCATCGAGGATCCCAGCCGTCTGGTCGACACCATGGCCGCCCATATGGCGCTGAAGATCGAACAGAAGCAGGAAATTCTCGAGATCACCGAGCTGGGCGCACGCGTCGAGCACGTGTTGGCCCTGCTGGATGCGGAAATCGACCTCCTGCAGGTGGAAAAGCGCATCCGTGGTCGCGTCAAGAAGCAGATGGAGCGCAGCCAGCGCGAGTACTACCTCAACGAACAGATGAAGGCCATCCAGAAAGAACTGGGTGACATCGACGAAGGCCACAACGAGGTCGACGACCTCAAACGTCGCATCGAAGCCGCCGGTCTGCCCAAGGATGCCCTGGCCAAGGCTACGGCCGAGCTGAACAAGCTCAAGCAGATGTCGCCGATGTCGGCCGAAGCCACCGTGGTGCGCTCCTACATCGACTGGTTGGTGAACGTACCGTGGCAGGCGGAAAGCAAGGTCCGCCTGGACCTGGGCCGTGCCGAGGAAGTCCTGGACAAGGACCACTACGGTCTGGAAGAGGTCAAGGAACGCATTCTTGAATACCTCGCCGTGCAGAAGCGTGTGAAAAAGGTGCGCGGGCCGGTGCTGTGCCTGGTCGGTCCGCCCGGCGTGGGCAAGACCTCCCTGGCCGAGTCCATCGCCCGTTCCACCGGTCGCAAGTTCGTGCGCATGGCCCTGGGCGGCGTGCGTGACGAAGCCGAGATCCGTGGTCACCGCCGCACCTACATCGGTTCCATGCCGGGTCGTCTGATCCAGAAGATGACCAAGGTCGGGGTGCGCAATCCGCTGTTCCTGCTCGACGAAATCGACAAGATGGGCAACGACATGCGTGGCGATCCCGCCTCCGCCTTGCTCGAGGTCCTGGATCCGGAGCAGAACCACACCTTCAACGACCATTACCTGGAGGTGGACTACGATCTCTCCGACGTGATGTTCGTCTGCACCGCCAACTCCATGAACATTCCGGCGCCCTTGCTGGACCGTATGGAAGTCATTCGCCTGCCCGGCTACACCGAGGCGGAAAAGGTCAACATCGCCACCCGCTACCTGATTCCCAAGCAGGTCAAGGCCAATGGCCTGAAGAAGGGCGAGGTGGAATTCGACGAAGACGCCCTGCGCGACATCATCCGCTACTACACCCGCGAAGCGGGCGTACGGAGTCTGGAGCGTCAGGTGGCCAAGGTCTGCCGCAAGGTGGTCAAACAGCATGCCCTGAGCAAGGAGCGCACGGCCAGCGTCACCGTGGATACCCTGGAGCACTGGCTGGGCGTTCGCAAATTCCGCTATGGCCTGGCCGAGCAGCAGGATCAGGTTGGTCAGGTCACCGGCCTCGCCTGGACCCAGGTTGGCGGCGAACTGCTGACCATCGAGTCCGCGGTCGTCCCCGGCAAGGGCCAGATGATCAAGACCGGTTCCTTGGGCGATGTGATGGCCGAGTCCATCACCGCGGCCCTGACCGTGGTCCGCAGTCGTGGTCGCAGCCTGGGCATTCCCAAGGACTTCCACGAGAAGCACGACATCCATATCCACGTGCCCGAAGGCGCCACGCCCAAGGACGGCCCGAGCGCCGGTATCGGTATGTGCACGGCGCTGGTCTCGGCCGCCACCCGTATCCCGGTGCGTGCCGACGTCGCCATGACCGGCGAGATCACCCTGCGTGGTCAGGTGCTGGCCATCGGTGGGCTCAAGGAAAAGCTGCTTGCGGCCCACCGCGGCGGCATCCGTACCGTGATTATTCCAGAGGAAAACGTCCGGGATCTGCGGGACATTCCGGACAACATCAAGGCCGACTTGCAGATCAAGCCAGTCAAATGGATTGACGAGGTCTTGGAGGTTGCGCTGCAATACACGCCGGAGCCGCTTCCGGACGATGGTCCGGAGCTCGTCAGCAAGGACGAGAAGCGGGATCAGGAAGGCAAGGAGCGCGTCAGTACGCACTGACGGCGCCCTTGGGCTTGATGGGCGGGGCGCCAGCCAAGGTTGCTGGTGTTCCGCCGTCCTGCTGGATGCAAGGTCCTTGATCGACGAAAAGGCGCATCTCGAGATGCGCCTTTTCGCTATTTGCTATTCGACGATTTCGCCATGGCCGGTCTGGCCACAGCTCGTGGGGGGAACATGCTACAAAACATCAGGGACCGTTCGCAGGGATGGATTGCCAAAGTCATCATCGGATTCATTATCCTGCTGATGGCGCTGACCGGCTTCGAAGCGATCATCCGCGCCACGGGTCACCAGGGTGCCGTCGCCCTGGTCAATGGCGACGAGATCAAGCAGACAGAGCTGGCCCAGGCCGTGGAAATGCAGCGTCGCCAGCTGCAGCAACAACTGGGGCAGGGCTTCGATCCTTCCACCCTGGATGACCGGTTGCTGCGCGAGTCCGCACTCAAGGCACTCATCGACAAGCAACTGCTGCTGCAGAGCGCCAAGACCGATCGCTTCGCCTTCTCCGAGCAGGCACTGGATCAGTTGATCCTCAATACCCCCGAATTCCAGACCGAAGGGCGTTTCGATCCCCAGCGCTTCGATCAGGCCGTTCGCCAGATGAACTACAACCGCCTGCAATTCCGCGATCTGCTGCGTGACGAAATGCTGATCGGTCAGCTGCGTGCCGGTATCGTCGGCAGCAATTTCGTCACCGATGCCGATATCGAGGCCTTCGCCGCGCTCGAGCGGCAGACACGCGACTTCGCCATGCGTACCGTCAAGGCTTCGCCGGCTGGCATCACGCCGACCCAGGACGAGATCCAGGCCTACTACGACAGCCACAAGAACGCCTTCATGACGCCTGAGCAGGTAGTCATCGAGTACGTCGAGCTGAAAAAGGCCGCCTTCCTGGCCAAGGCCAAGGTCGACGAAAGCCGCCTGCAGGCCGCCTACAAGTCCGAAATCGCCAATCTGTCGGAGCAGCGCGACGCCGCTCACATCCTCATCGAGGTCAACGACAAGCAGAACGATGAGCAGGCCAAGGCCAAGATCCAGCAGATCCAAGAGCGCCTGAACAAGGGTGAAGATTTCGCCAAGCTGGCCAAGGAGTTCTCCCAGGATCCGGGTTCGGCGGCCAATGGCGGTGACCTCGGCTTCGCCGGTCGTGGCGTCTATGATCCGGCCTTCGAAGAGGCACTGTACGCCCTGGCACCGCAACAGGTCTCGGCACCGGTGCGTACCAGCTTTGGCTGGCACCTGATCAAGCTGCAGGGCGTCCAGGCGCCGGAAGTGCCCACCCTGGCCAGTGTCCGGCCGCGTCTGGAACAGCAGCTCAAGGCGGAAGACGCCGACCGCCTGTTCGTGGAAGCGGGCCGCAAGCTGGAAAGCTCCGCCTACGAATCCTCCGACCTGAGCCAGCCGGCCCAGGAGCTGGGTCTGCAGGTCAAGACCAGCGCACCCTTCGGTCGCGAAGGTGGCGAGGGGTTGACCGCCAACCGCCAGGTGATCGAGGCGGCCTTCAGCGAAGACGTCCTGCGTAACGGTGCCAACAGCACCGCCCTGCAGCTCGACCCGGAGACCCTGGTGGTGATCCGTGACAAGGAGCACCGTACGCCGCAGCTGCAACCCCTGGATGCGGTCAAGAAAGAGATCGTGACCCGCCTGACCCAGGAAAAGGCCGCAGCCGTGGCCAAGCAGGCCGGCGAAGAGCAGCTCAAGGCGTTGCGTGCCGGCGGCAAGGCCGCCGCGGGTGACTGGCGTACCGTCGAAGCCGCCACGCGCAACCAGGAGGGCGTCGATCCCCAGGTGCTGCAGGCTGCATTCCGCATGGCCAAGCCGGAAGCCGACAAGCCGTCCTATGCCGGCATCAGCCTGCAGAACGGGGACTTCGTCCTGATCCGTCTGCAGGGGGTAGGCGTACCCAAGGAAGCCCTGAGCGCCGAGGACAAGGCGTTGTATCGTCGCTACCTCGCCTCGCGCGCCGGCCAGGTCGATTTCGCGGCCTACCGTCGGGCCCTGGATGCCAAGGCCGAGATCAAGCATCTCTGATACGAAAAAAGCCCGGGAAACCGGGCTTTTTCTTGGGCGGTGGTAACGCGGTCCAGGCCTCTCCGGTGGCGCCCTCAAGGGGAGGGCGGGGCTGCGGGCGTTACTGAACCAGTTCCTGCTCGTCGAACAGACCGTCGAAGAGCATCGTCGACAGATAGCGCTCACCGGAATCCGGCAGGATGACCACGATGGTCTTGCCCTGCATCTCCGGCGTCTCGGCCAGCCGGACCGCGGCCGCCATGGCGGCGCCGCAGGAGATGCCACAGAGAATGCCTTCCTCGCGCATCAGGCGCTGGGCCATCAACTTGGCCTGCTCATCGCTCACCTGCTCGACGCGATCGACCATGGCGAGGTCCAGGTTGCCGGGTACGAAGCCGGCGCCGATGCCCTGGATCTTGTGCGGGTTGGGCTTCACCTCGGCACCGGCCAGGGTCTGGCTGATGACCGGCGAGGTTTCCGGCTCCACGGCGACCGAGAGGATCGGCTTGCCCTTGGTGTTCTTGATGAAGCGCGAGATGCCGGTCAGGGTACCGCCGGTACCGACGCCGGCCACCAGCACATCGATGGCGCCGTCGGTGTCGTTCCAGATCTCGGGGCCGGTGGTTTTTTCATGGATGGCCGGGTTGGCCGGGTTATCGAATTGCTGCGGCATGAAATAGCGATCGGGCTCGCTCTCGGCGATTTCCCGCGCCTTCTCGATGGCGCCCTTCATGCCCTTGGCCGGCTCGGTCAGCACCAGCTCCGCCCCCAGCGCCTTGAGCACCTTGCGCCGCTCCAGGCTCATGGAGGCCGGCATGGTCAGCACCAGGCGATAGCCGCGGGCGGCGGCGACATAGGCCAGGCCGATGCCGGTATTGCCCGAGGTGGGCTCCACCAGGCTCATGCCGGGCTTGAGCAGCCCCTTGGCTTCGGCGTCCCAGATCAGGTTGGCACCGATACGGCATTTGACCGAATAGCCCGGATTGCGTCCCTCGATCTTGGCGAGCAGGGTGACGCCCTTGGGGCCGAGGCGATTGATGTAGACCAGCGGCGTGTTGCCGATGGACTGGGCGTTGTCAGCGAAGATGCGGCTCATGGCGGATCCTGTACGGCGCGGAAAACTCGCAGCCTAGGCCTTGCGTCCGATGGCGTCCAGCCCAGGCGTGGCGTGCTATCGTCAGGCGAAACAGCTGCCGAGGATCAGTGATGGCCTTTCAGGGTACCGAGCGTTATGTGGCCACGGCCGAACTCAGTCTGGCGGTCAATGCCGCCATCCAGCTGGGGCGTCCGCTGCTGGTGAAGGGCGAGCCGGGCACCGGCAAGACGCTGCTGGCCGAGCAGGTGGCCGAGAGCCAGGGGGCGCGGCTGATCACCTGGCACGTCAAGTCCACCACCAAGGCGCAGCAAGGCCTCTATGAGTACGACGCGGTGAGTCGCCTGCGCGATTCCCAACTGGGGGATCCCCGGGTACAGGAGGTGGCGAACTACATCAAGCCGGGCAAGCTTTGGGACGCCTTTACCGCCGAGGATCCGGTGGTGCTGCTGATCGACGAGATCGACAAGGCCGACATCGAGTTTCCCAACGACCTGCTGCTGGAACTCGATCGCATGGAATTCCACGTCTACGAGACCGGCGAGACCATTCGTGCCCAGCGGCGACCCGTCATCATCATCACCTCCAACAACGAAAAGGAACTGCCGGACGCCTTCCTGCGCCGCTGCTTCTTTCACTTCATCCGCTTTCCCGAGCGCGACACCCTCGAACGTATCGTCCAGGTGCACTATCCCGATCTCCAGGGGCGTCTGGTCAAGGAGGCGCTGGACCTCTTCCTCGACCTGCGCAGCGTGCCGGGGCTGAAGAAGAAGCCGTCCACCTCGGAGCTGGTGGACTGGCTGGCGCTGTTGCTGGGCGATGAGGCGGCGCAGCGGGCGCTGCACGGCGAGGACGGTCTGCCGCCCCTGGCAGGTGCCCTGGTAAAGAACGAGCAGGATCTCCAGTTGCTCGAACGCCAGGCCTTCATGCGCCGGCGGCGGAGCTGAGCGCGGCATGTTCCTCGATTTCTTCACCCGACTCAGGGCCGCGGGCATCCCGGTGTCCCTGGGCGAACTGCTGGATCTGCACGCTGCCCTGGATGCCGGCCTGGCAGTGGCCGATCCCGAGGCCTTCTATCTGCTGGCGCGCGCCGTGCTGGTCAAGGACGAGCGCTTCTTCGACCGCTTCGATCAGGTCTATGCCGGCGAGCTGGCCAGGTACGAACGTCTGGCGGAGCCCAAGGCGATTCCCGCGGACTGGTTGCGGCTGGAGTTCCAGCGCTTGCTGTCGGACGAGGACCGCCAGCGACTCCAGGCCCTGGGCGGCCTCGACGAACTGCTCGAAACCCTGCGGCAGCGCCTCGCCGAGCAGCGCGAGCGGCACGCCGGTGGCAACAAATGGGTCGGCACGGGTGGCACTAGTCCCTTCGGCAGCGGTGGCTACAATCCCTTCGGTGTGCGCGTCGGCGAGGCCGGTACCCGCCAGGGGCGGGCGGCCAAGGTCTGGGAGCAGCGTGACTACCGCAATCTGGACGATCGCGCGCCCCTGGATCGGCGCAATCTGCAATTGGCTCTGCGCCGGCTGCGGCGCTTCGCTCGCCAGGGTGCGGCGGCGGAGTTCGACCTGGATGAGACCGTTGCCGCCACAGCGCAGGAGGGTGGGTTGCTGGACGTGCGCTATCGCCCTGAACGCCATAACGCCACCAAGGTGCTCCTGCTGCTGGATGTCGGCGGTTCCATGGATCTGCATGTGCGCCTGTGCAGCGAGCTGTTCAGTGCCTGTCGCCTGGAGTTCCGCCACCTGGAGTACTACTACTTCCACAACTGCGTCTACGAGCGGGTCTGGCGCGATAATGCCCGTCGGTATGAGGAAGGCTTGGCGACCGCCGAACTGCTGCGCCGCTATGGAGCGGACTACCGCCTGGTGATCGTCGGCGACGCCAGCATGGGGCCCTATGAGATCACCCATCCCGGCGGCAGCGTCGAGCACTGGAACGAAGAGCCCGGCGCGCTCTGGATCCAGCGGCTGTGCCAGCACTTCCCTCGGGCGGTCTGGCTCAATCCCTATCCGCAGGACGGCTGGGCCAGCAGCACCTCGATCCAGTTGCTTCGCGAACTCATGGCCCAACGGATGTTTCCCTTGACAGGCGAGGGGCTGGGCGATGCCATCCGATCCTTGACCCGCCCATGAAAAAACCCGGCCGAAGCCGGGTTTTTTCATCGCTCGCGCTTAGCGCTGACCGTAGCGGCGCAGGGCCTCGATGCGGTCTTCCAGCGGCGGGTGGCTCATCAGCAGGCCGGCCAGACCGTTCTTCAGCGAGCCGTTGATGCCGAAGGCGTTCAGGGTGTCGGGCATCTGCACCGGGATACCCTGCTCGGCACGCAGGCGCTGCAGGGCGCCGATCATGGCGTTGGGGCCAGCCAGGCGGGCACCGGCTTCGTCGGCGCGGAATTCGCGTTTGCGCGAGAACCACATGACGATGATGCTGGCCAGGATACCCAGGACCAGTTCGGCGATGATGGTGGTCACGAAATAGGCGATGCCGTGGCCTTCCTCGTTCTTGAAGATGGCCTTGTCGACGAAGTTGCCGAAGATCCGCGCGAAGAACATCACGAAGGTGTTCACCACGCCCTGGATCAGCGCCAGGGTCACCATGTCGCCGTTGGCGACGTGACCGATCTCGTGGGCCAGCACCGCGCGCACCTCGTCGGGCGAGAAGCGCTCCAGCAGGCCCTGGCTCACCGCGACGAGGGCGTCGTTACGGTTCCAGCCGGTGGCGAAGGCGTTGGCCTCGTAGGCCGGGAAGATACCGACCTCGGGGGTCTTGATGCCGGCTTCGCGGGCCAATTCCTCGACGGTCTGCAGCAGCCACTGCTCATGGCGGGTACGCGGTTGGCTGATGACCTCGGTACGGGTACTCATCTTCGCCATCCACTTGGAGATGAACAGCGAGATCAGCGAGCCGGCAAAGCCGAACACGGCACAGAACACCAGCAGACTGCCATAGTTCTGACCGGTGTAGCGATCCACGCCAAGCACCTTCAAGGTGATGCTGGCAACGATCAGCACCGCCAGGTTGGTAGCCAGAAACAACAGAATGCGCATCATGGTGGGGTATAGCTCCTCACAGGTTTATCTGCCGGCTATATAAGGTTCGGCCCCGATCCATTCAATGTTTCCACTATTGCAAACTGTGTCGTCTGGGGGCTGGCGAAACTGCTGGCGGCTGTCGCGCGAGTGCCTGCGCCGGTTGACGCCGCGAGGCGCGTCAACCGATGAAAGACCCGGAAATGCTTTGCCGCTACTGGGCGTAGCCACCAAGGAAGTTGCCGATGCGGCCGATGGCCTGTTCCAGATCATCGACGCGGGGCAGGGTGACGACCCGGAAGTGGTCGGGCCAGGGCCAGTTGAAGGCAGTGCCCTGGACCACCAGCAGCTTTTCCGAGAGCAGCAGGTCGAGAACGAATTTCTCGTCGTTGTGGATGGGGCAGACCTTGGGATCGATCCGCGGGAAGGCATAGAGCGCGCCCATCGGCTTCACGCAGCTGACGCCGGGGATGTCATTGAGCAGTTCCCAGGTGCGATTACGCTGCTCCAGCAGGCGTCCGTGCGGCAGCACCAGGTCATTGATGCTCTGGTAGCCGCCGAGAGCGGTCTGGATCGCGTGCTGGGCCGGCACGTTGGCGCACAGGCGCATGTTGGCCAGGATGTCGAGGCCTTCGATATAGCTGTGGGCGCGGTGCTTGGGGCCCGAGACGATCAGCCAGCCCGAACGGAAACCGGCGACGCGATAGGACTTGGACAGGCCGTTGAAGGTCAGGCACAGGACGTCCGGCGCCAGGGAGGCGGTGGAGATGTGCTGGGCTTCGTCGTAGAGGATCTTGTCGTAGATCTCGTCGGAGAACAGCACCAGGTTGTGCCGCCGCGCCAGTTCGACGATGCCTTCCAGCACCTCCTTGGAATAGACCGCGCCGGTGGGATTGTTCGGGTTGATCAGCACCAGCGCCTTGGTATTGCTGGTGATCTTGGCTTCCATGTCGGCCAGGTCGGGGAACCAGCCGGCCTGCTCGTCGCACAGATAGTGCACCGGCTTGCCGCCGGCCAGGCTGACCGCGGCGGTCCACAGTGGATAGTCGGGAGCCGGGATCAGCACCTCGTCGTTGTTGTTGAGCAAGGCCTGCATGGCCATGACGATCAGCTCGGAGACGCCGTTGCCCAGGTAGATGTCCTCGATGCCGACACCCTCGATGCGCTTCTGCTGGCAGTACTGCATCACCGCCTTGCGCGCGCTGAACAGGCCCTTGGAATCGCTGTAGCCCTGAGCGGTCGGCAGGTTGCGGATGACGTCCTGCAGGATCTCCTCGGGCGCCTCGAAGCCGAAGGGCGCCGGATTGCCGATGTTGAGCTTCAGGATGCGATGTCCTTCCTCTTCGAGGCGCTTGGCATGCTTGAGGACCGGGCCGCGGATGTCGTAGCAGACATTGGCGAGCTTGTTCGACTTGGAGACCTGCATGGGGAAATGAATCCTGGAAAAGGGGCGAGTAAGACTCGGCGGGGACGGACGCCGACCGGCGCTTGGCAGCATCCGCGGGTGGATGCCAGACTGAGCGGGAATCATACGGCTGCATCGCCTGTTACAAAAGATGCGCCGGCATCCAGAGAGGTCATCATGGAAAAAGTACAGCGTAGCCCGGAAGACTGGCGTGAGCGCCTGACCGACGATCAGTTTCGCGTCTGTCGCCTGGCCGCCACCGAAAGACCCTATACCGGTGCCTACTGCAACACCAAGACGCCTGGCGTCTATCATTGCGCCTGCTGCGAGCTGGCACTGTTCGACTCCAGCACCAAGTTCGACTCCGGCTGCGGCTGGCCCAGCTATTACGCGCCCATCAATGCCGAGGCGGTGCGGGAAAAGGAAGATTTCAGCCACGGCATGCAGCGCGTAGAGGTGCTCTGCGCCCGCTGCGATGCCCACCTGGGGCATGTCTTCCCCGACGGTCCACCGCCGACCGGTCTGCGCTATTGCATCAACTCGGTGGCGCTACAGTTGCAACCCAGGGCCTCCGCGTGATCAGGGACCTCTTCAGCGTGCCGTTCGAGACCGCCGATGGCCTGCGGGCCTGTCTGGCCGATTGGCCGGCGCGGGCCTACTTGGTGGTCAATACCGCCAGTCGTTGCGGCTTCACCCGTCAGTACGACGGCCTCGAAGCGCTGCAGCAGCGTTATCTGGCCGAGGGACTGCGGGTGATCGTCTTTCCCTGCAATCAGTTCGGTGGTCAGGAGCCAGGTAGCAATGCCGAGATCCAGACCTTTTGCCTGACCCGCTTCAATGTCAGCTTTCCGGTGATGGCCAAGCTCGACGTCAATGGCGACGGCGCCCATCCGCTGTTCGTGGCGCTCAAGCAGGCGGCGCCGGGCTTGTTGGGAGGCGCCATCCGCTGGAACTTCACCAAGTTCCTCGTCACGCCGGCCCAGGGGCGCGTCCAGCGCTTCGCGCCCATCACCCGTCCTTCCCAGCTGGAAAAGCATGTCCGCCAGGCGCTGGCGTCCTAGCGTGGTAGCCCTCTGGACTTTGTCTGGAGGGCAAAAGTCATACGATAATGCGCGGCTTGTAAGGCGGCTGGTCCGCTGTTCTTTTTTTCGTCGTCAAGGATCATCCCTGTGAATGCCTCCCTAGAAGACTTTCTGCTCCACGCACGGCAGGTGCTGGAGCGCCTCGAACCCCTGTTGCCCCATCGTCGCGAGCCGCTGGACTGGCAGCACTGCTATGCGGCGCGCTGGCGCCGGGAAGGCCATGGCGGCTATCTGCAGCCGCTCGACGTCAATCTGGAATTGCGCCTGGCCGACCTGCTGGGTATCGATCGGCAGCGTGACCAGCTCGCCCGTAACACCCGCCAGTTCGTGGCCGGGCTGCCGGCCAACCACAGTCTGCTGTGGGGCGCGCGTGGCACCGGCAAGTCGTCGCTGATCCGGGCGCTGCTGGCGGAATATGCCGGGCAGGGCCTGCGCCTGATCGAAATCGAGCGCGACGACCTGGCCGATCTGCCCCGCGCCGTGGAACAGCTCGCCGGCCAGCCCCAGCGTTTCGTGGTGTTCTGCGATGACCTGTCCTTCGATTCCGGCAGCGACGATTACCGGGTGCTCAAGAGCGTGCTGGATGGCTCCCTGGAGCAGGCGCCGGATAACGTGGTCCTCTACGCCACCTCCAACCGCCGTCATCTGGTGGCGGAGCGGCAGAGCGACAACGCCAACTGGGAGCACGTCGACGGTGAGCTGCACCCCAGCGAAGCGGCCGAGGACAAGATCGCCCTGTCGGATCGTTTCGGACTGTGGCTTTCCTTCTACCCCTTCACCCAGGATCACTATCTCGCCGTGGTGCGCCATTGGTGCACGACCCTGGCCGGCAAGTCCGGCCTGCAGCTGGAGTGGTCCGAAGAAGCGGATCGCGAGGCCATCCGCTGGGCGTCTGGTCGCGGCAACCGCAATGGCCGCTGTGCCTATCAATTCGCCCGCCAATGGGTCGGGCTCAAACTGTTGGAGAACGCATGACCGTAGAACTGACGGGCGTAGGGGCAGGACTCGAGGGCTACGCCATGCTGGCCGCCCAGGTGGAAGCCCTGCTGGCCGGTGAGCGCAACCTGGTGGCCAATGCCGCCCAGTTGTCGGCCTTCATCTATCAGGAAGTGCCGGACCTGAACTGGGCCGGCTTCTATTTCGTCGAGGGTGAAGACCAGCTGCTGCTCGGCCCCTTCCAGGGCAAGGTGGCCTGCATGCGCATTCCCTTCAGCAAGGGCGTGTGCGGCGCGGCCGCCCGGGAGCGCCGCACCCAGCGTGTCGAGGATGTCCACGCCTTTCCCGGGCATATCGCCTGTGACGCGGCCTCGCGCAGCGAACTGGTGGTGCCGCTGGTGCAGGACGGTCGGCTGATCGGCGTGCTGGATCTGGACAGCCCTCATCCGGCGCGCTTCAGCGCGGCGGATCAGGCGGGTATCGAAGCCATGGTAGAGGCCTTTCTGGCCGCGACCGATTGCTGATCGGCGGGGAGGGCAGGGAAGCCCTCACTCGTAGTCGTTCTTCTTACGCCAGCTGTCGTCCTTGAGCGTATCCACGCTGTCCGACAGCTCGTTGGCGCTGCTGCTGGCCTGCTCGACCAGTTCGCTCTGCTGGCGTTTCACCTGGGCAATCTGCTCTTCCAGATAGGCCAGCAACTCGGTATAGCGCTCGGGTTGCTGTTGCTTGCGGATCTGCATGATCGCCCGTTCGTACGATTGGCGTGCCTGGATATAGTGTTCGCTCTTGATCTGCTGTTCGGCCTGGTAGCGAAAGAACTCCACATAGGTGACCGTGAGCAGGTAGCGCATCTCGCCCACCCAGCGCTGGGCTTCCTGGCCGTCCAAAATGCCGATCTGATTGGCATGGGCGACGAGTGCGTGCAGCATCTCCATATAGCCACGAACTTCCTTGACCCGCGCCTCGGTATGCACTGGCCTGGCGGCATTGGTGAGTTCGATGTTATCGCCCTTGGCCAGGGCTTCTTCCAGTTCGGTCTTGCGTGCGGTAAGGCCAGCGGAAGGGGCTTGCAGGGCGGCAAGGCGGGCGATCAGGCCGAGTTCGATACGGTGGAACAGCTGCTTGAGCGCCGGGGTCATCAGCTGGCCGGGCAGACTGCTGCCCAGCTGGGCGCAGCGCTTGATGCGGTCGGTGAGGTCGGCGACCAGGCGCTGCTTTTCCAGGCGGCCCGCTTCGAGCTTCTGGTTGACGAAGGCGATCATGATCAACAAGAGGATGCCAAGTCCCACTACCGCTGCAATCATCGTTGAGGACATGACCTTCTCCATGGTGCTTGCCCGCCGTTTGTCGTACGAGCGAAGTCGTTGATTTGAAAAGTATTTAATCAGCTATTGACGCCCAGGGTAAGGCTCCCTAGAATGCGCGCACTCCCAACGGCGGCAAGCGTCAGCCGAGTGGTAGGCCAGAGTCCTCAGGGATTCTACCTGGTCCCCTTCGTCTAGTGGCCTAGGACACCGCCCTTTCACGGCGGTAACAGGGGTTCGAGTCCCCTAGGGGACGCCAAAAATTGCGGGAATAGCTCAGTTGGTAGAGCACGACCTTGCCAAGGTCGGGGTCGCGAGTTCGAGTCTCGTTTCCCGCTCCAAATTATGATCTACAGACTTCTACTGACGTCTGTAAGTCATTGAAAAAAGGGGCTTCGGCCCTTTTTCCATTCCAGCGAGCGCCACGGAAATCCACCCACAGCTACCGTTTTTGAGTGACCAATTGAGGCACAAGAATACGGGTGGGACGGCTACCGGATAGTTGCTGGGGCTGAGCGGGAACCATGACGAGCATAGGGCCTAAGTCATTACTTAGGAGCCTCGAAATGGCACTCTCTGATCTGACCGTCCGGCAGGCAAGAACCACCGGAAAACGCTACACCCTCTCCGATAATGACTGCCTGGGCCTGATGGTCTCTGCTGCAGGCGGTAAGTCGTGGATGTTTCGCTACTACTGGCTGGGCAAGCAAAAACGTATGTCCCTGGGCGGATATCCTGCCCTCAGCTTGCGCGAGGCCCGCGCCGAGCGGGATAAGGCCCAAGCCCTGCTTGCCAGGGGGGTTGATCCGCAAATCGAGCGTGACCAGCGCCGGCACGCGGCCAAATTGGCGGGTGAATACACCTTTAGGAACGTTTTTGATGCCTGGGTCGAGCATCGCCGCAAGGAACTCAAGGAAGGCCGCCAGAGCACCCTGTCGCAGATTCTGCGCATCTTCAACAAGGACGTGCTGCCCGCCTTAGGGAAGATGTCGATCTACGACATTCGCCGCCCTCAGCTCCTGGGAGTTCTGGCGGCGATCGAGAAGCGCAAAGCGTTCACCACCGCCGAGAAGGTTCGCACCTGGTTCAACCAGATGTTCCGCTATGCCTTGGTCGTTGCCGAGGGCTTGGAGGTCAACCCTGCTGCTGACCTGGATGTGGTGGCCGAACCCAAGCCCCCGGTGACCCACAATCCCTATCTGCACCTGCCCGAGATGCCCGAGTTCCTTCAGAAGCTTCGGCTCTACACCCCCCGCGGCTGGCAGACCCAGCTTGGTGTGCGGCTGCTGTTGTTAACTGGGGTGCGGACGGGCGAATTGCGGCTGGCCGAGCCTGAGCAGTTCGACCTCGACCGCGGCTTGTGGATCATCCCGCCACAATTCGTCAAGCAGCTCCAGGACGAAATGCGCAAGGCCGGTAAGCGGCCGCAGGACGTGCCGCCCTACATCGTGCCCCTCTCTCTGCAGGCCATCGAGATCGTGCGCTATCTTCTGAGCGCGATGCGGCCGGCGCAGAAGTACTTGTTGGCTCATACCAGCGAACTCAAGAAGCGCATCAGCGAAAATACGCTGAACAAGGCCTTGCAGCTCATGGGTTACGAGGGGCGCCTGACCGGGCACGGCATCCGCGGCACCATCTCGACGGCGCTCAACGAAATCGGCTATCCGAAAATTTGGGTGGATGCACAGCTATCGCACTCCGACCCCAACAAGGTCAGCTCGGCCTACAACCACGCCAAATACGTGGAGCCGAGGCGCCGGATGATGCAGGACTGGGCCGATCGCCTCGACCTGCTCGAACAGGGCGAGGTAGAAGCTGCGAGCGCACACCTGACCATCCGCATCGATGGGGTGCCTGCGATGGCAGAAGTGGAAGAGGCGGTGGGTGCGGCCCCCATCGTGGCCGAGCCCCCTGTGCCCGGCGTGCAGTCCCTTGTCGCAACGCCCATTGTCGTCACTTCGAGCAGCGGCGGAATCACGTTCCGGAGACTGTCGCATCTGCCGCCGCCTCCGGTGCATGTCCCAGAGCCGGAAGTGTCCGCGATCCAGCGCGAGCGCGAGGAAATGCTGGCTATCTATGAGTCGCCGAACAGCCTGCCGGTCCCGTTGTTCGGCAAGCTGGCCGGGAAGTCCAAGGACCAGATCAACCGCGAACTGAAAGCCGGAAAGTTGCTGGCTATCAGCCTTGGCAATCGGGGACAGCGTGTTCCGGACTGGCAACTGGTGCCGCTCAAACACAGGCTGGCCCAGGTGCTCATGAACCAGTGCCCGCACGCGGATTCTTGGGGACTTTACCGCATGCTGACCCAGCCGCACCCTGACCTGGGCGATCGCGCCGCCATCGATGCGGTCACGCCGACCAACGTGCCGGCGATCGTACGGGTCATCATGGGCGACTACCAGCATCACGAGGATGTGCCCAAGGCCGTCGCCCCGCAGCCCGTCCCGGAAGATGTGCGGCAGAGCGTTCGTAGGCTAGTGGACAGCGCTGTGGTGATCGAGGGAACCTAATCCACGGGTCAGCCTATGGCCGGGATGACGCTTCCGGCCGTAGGCCCATCACCTTGCACCTTCCCCAGCAATCTGTAGCGCTCTACGCTCGAACCGCTTGGCAGCAGAATCGGCTTGCGCGTGGGGCCGTTGGAGGTACGTCACGATATTGTAGGGGCCATCGGCGAGCGGTCGCATGCCGATCCCCCATTGATGGGCACGCTCGATGCGCGATTGCGCGCATACGCCGATGCCGTAGCCGGATGAGACCCACAGCGCCATCATCTCGAATGAAGTTGCAGACAGGATGTTCTCTTGGTCCACTGGCATGAGGGAGGCCAACCTCTCGTCCAGCAAGGGGCAAGCCTCCACCCGCCAGCGATAGATTGGATAATCCTGAAGATCTGAGATGGTGAGCTTCGCCTGGTTAACTAAGCGGGACCGCGGTGGTATCGCAACGGCCATGCTTTCGCACCATAGCCTCCGGCTACTCGTCAGGTGATCCCCCGCACCGCTAAGAGATAGTCCCGCGTCGTAGCGGCCCTCCTGCAGGCCCGTCATCAACTCTTGATCCGAAACTTCACGCACGGCCATCGCGACGCCCGGCTCCTGCGCTCGCTGCAGTGCAAGCAGCGCCGACAGCCGTGAAGACGGTACACCTGGCGCTATGGCGAGTGTGAAATTCGGGGGCGGACTGATGACGTCATGCATGGATACCCCCAAAGAGGCGGCGGGAGGGGATCGAAAAGATCTACCGACATCATACTAAAGAGATATCTTTAACGTGGTTAAAGATCAGTGATTCCATGACGCTTCTGCGAATGCAGAAGCGCACTATTCGGCCTGGACGGCCCGCCGGAGTAACCACCTATGAGTCCGCACCGGCGTTGGCGTTCGGGCAAGCGGTGCGAGCCGCTCGCCTGGATCAGGGGATTGCTCAGGATGAGTTCGCGGGCTTGGCGGGGATCGCGCGTTCGCACATGGGCAAGATTGAGCGCGGCGAGCACATGCCGACACTCGCTCTCATTCTAAAAATTTCCCTGGCTCTCAAGATCAGCTCGGCCGAACTGATGACGGCCACGGAGCGCAACCTCTACCTTCAGGGCGATGCGTGACGCCGGGTGTGGCGCAGGCGCCGTAGCTAATCGCTCTTTGGCGAACGCAAACGCTCGATGAAGCGCTCTACGGGAACGGATAGTCCGCTACCGCCTTCGGGCCGAAGCAGGTAGGTGATGATGACGGCCGAATCGAGCGCCAACGGCCGGATCACCACGTCGGGACGTTGGCATACCGCGATTCGGGTCGCCGTTGCGAAGCCGATGCCGTAACCAGCTCCGACCAACGTGAGCATCATGTCCAGCGACGAGACATGCTCAACGATGGTGGACTCGCGCTCCAGGGGATGTAGCAGCCGGGTCAATTCGCGGCAGTAGCCCTCGCAAAGCTGCGGATCGCACATCACCAGCGGGTAACTCACGAGTTCACGTAGCGACACTTCCTTGTGGGCCAGCAACGGGTGCCGGATCGGCAAGGTCACCACCAGCGGGTCCTGCCAGATGGGCTCCGTCACCAGTCCGTCGCCGACGTCCGCAGTGTGTGCGAAACCGATCGCGAAGTCGCCGGATCGCAGCCCCCGCAACTGTTCCGCCAGGGTGACCTCGGAGAGCCGTATTTCGATCTCCGGCTCCTCCTGGCGGCACAGGGCAAGAAGTGCAGACAGCCGCGGGTCGATGGCGCCATCGGAGATGGCGATGCGCACGCTGCCTCTTAGGCCTGCGGCGATCGCCCTGACGTTTTCTCGTGCCTGCTCCAGGTTGGTGAACAGCCGGCGAATGTCCTGAAGGAAGGTGGTACCCGCTGGCGTCAACCGCGTTCCCCGCCGATCGCGGTCAAAGAGCAGCACCCCCAGTTCGTCTTCCAATTCCTTGATCGTGCGGGACAGCGGCGGCTGCTCGATGTGCAAGCGCTCCGCAGCACGGGTGAAATGCAGCTCTTCGGCGAGAGCCACGAAGCAGCGCAAATGACGAAGTTCCATGGGCACGTCCTTCAGCAATCCTGGTCATTGGGTTGGCCACGGCGCATTGCTGCCGAAGTGCGCTTAGAGGGGGCGAGGTAGTGCTGGGTCCCTCTTCAGGGCGAGGAAAAAGGCCATCGGTGTATCTGAATAAGAATACATATGTTCATGTATTAACTCAAGTCAAGAGTGGTAGCAACTGTTTCGGAACGTGACGCCGAACCCAACCCGCTCAATGCTTGAGCGGCTAAGGCCGTACTGACGCCAAAGTAGCGCGAGCCCACAGAGGGGCTCGCGAGATGTAGGACCGAAGGCGCTCTGCCTTCATGGAAAAGCCCAAATCAGGCCGGGTTGATTTCCAACGAGCCACGGTTGATCTGGTCGCGTTCCATCGACTCGAACAAGGCGCCGAAGTTTCCTTCGCCGAAGCCCTCGCGGTAGTTGCCCTTGCGCTCGATGAACTCGAAGAACACCGGGCCAAGCAGCGGCTCGGAGAATATCTGCAGCAGCAGGCGGGGCTGGCCGCCTTCGGTCGTGCCGTCGAGCAGAATGCCGCGCGCCTGCAACTCGGGCACGGGCTGGCCATGGCCGGGCAGGCGCTTTTCCAAGTTTGCGTAATAGATGTCGTTGGGGGCGGTCAGCAGCGGGATACCGGCCATCTGCACGCGGTCGAGCGCATCGAGTAGGTTGTCGCACAGCAGGGCGATGTGCTGGATGCCCTCGCCGCTGAACTGCATCAAGAATTCCTCAATCTGGCCGCCGCCCTGGCGTGCTTCCTCGTTCAGCGGGATGCGGATCAGGCCGTCCGGCGCGCTCATCGCCTTGGAAGCCAGGCCGGTGTACTCGCCGTTGATGTCGAAGTAGCGGATCTCCTGGAAGTTGAAGAACTTCGTGTAGAAGTCGGCCCAGTACGTCATGCGGCCGCGATAGACGTTGTGTGTGAGGTGATCGACGATCGAGAAGCCGTGGCCTTTGGGACGGCGATCCACACCGGGTAGGAATTCGAAGTCGATGTCGTAGATGGACTTGCCGTCCTCGAAGCGATCGATCAGGTGCAGCGGCGCGCCGCCGATGCCCTTGATCGCCGGTAGGCGCAACTCCATCGGGCCAGTGGGAATGTCCATCGGCTGCGCGCCCAGCTCCAGCGCGCGGTGGTAGGCCTTGTGCGAATCCTTGACGCGGAACGCCAGCCCGCAGGGGCTGGGGCCGTGCTCGCCCGCGAAATACGCCGCCTGGCTTTTAGGCTCGCGGTTGACGATGAAGTTGATGTCGCCCTGGCGGTAGAGCGATACGTCCTTGGAGCGATGCCGGGCCACCTCGGTGAAGCCGAGCTTCTCGAACAGCGGCTCCAGCACGCCGGGCGTCGGCGAGGCGAACTCGACGAATTCAAAGCCGCACAGGCCCATCGGGTTGTCAAAAAGGTCGGTCATCAGGGGTGTCTCTCTTGGGTTTGGGGTGGAAATCTGGACACCCTAGATGGTAAGAAAAAGCCCGCACATCATTTCTGCAAAATCAATTGCAAATAGACTTCTTGATGCCTGATTCCTGCGTGGTGAAAGAAATGAGCACAGAAATAGTCCTTGATGGTACGGATAGACGCCTTATTGATGCATTGCAACGCAATGGAAGGTCCACCTTCGACGAACTGGCCGAACACGCAAGCCTGTCGTCCTCGGCCACGCTGAGGCGGGTGCGCCGCCTCGAAGAGGCTGGCGTCATCGCCGGCTATGTGGCCCTGGTGCACCCCGAACGCATCGGCCTCACCCTCACGGCCTACCTGAACGTGCGCCTCGAAAAGCACTCTGATTCGCACAAGCGCAACCCCATGGACGTGTTCCGCGCGTCGGTTCAGAACTGGCCCGAGGTGGTGGAGTGCCACGCGCTGACCGGCGACATGGACTACCTGTTGCTGGTGGTCGTCAGAGATATGGCCCACTACTCCCGCTTCGTGCTCGATACGCTGCTCAAGCACCCCAGCGTGCAAGACTGCAAGACCAGCTTCGTGCTGGACCGCGTGAAGAGCACCACGGCCTTGCCCCTATGAACATTCGGCAGGTTGGTGTGGCGGGGATGCAAATAGCGCTTGACCTTCCAACCGTGGCAAGGATCAAACTTTAAGCATCCCAACCCGAAAGGAGTTTTCCATGCAATTCCATCTCGAAGACATGACCTGCGGCGGCTGCGCCCGCACTGTGACGAAAACGATCCAAACGATCGACCCCAACGCCAAGATCGTTACGGACCCGCCGACCCGCCGTGTCGAGGTCCAGACCTCGGCCTCGCAAGAGCAGATCGCCGCGGCCCTGAGCGAAGCTGGCTTCCCGCCGCGCGCGCAGTAACACCGCGTCGTGGCCGGCATGCACACAGGACGGCCGATGCGAGCACGTGCGCTGCGCCATATCTGGCGCGGCGCTCAGTGCATCCCAAGGTAGGCGACCTTGGCCCACATCCACAGGGCCATCGCCACCATCATCAGGTTCTCGGTCAGGGACACGAAGTCCAGCGGCACGTTGCTGTCCCCGCCCACGCAGGCGCACTTGAGTTCCCGGCGATCGACATAGACCGCCTTGAAAACCGACACGGCCCCGACGGTCCCGATGAACAGCGCCAACGGAATCGACACCCACATCCCCACGCCCGCGACCATCAGGACGCCTGCGATGGCCTCCGCGAACGGGTAGAAATAGGCATACCGAACCCAGCGCTTGGCCAGCAGGTCGTAGTTGAGGAACATCGTCGCGAAGCCGTCCACGTCCTTGAGCTTCTGCAGCGCCAGGAGACACATGGCAAAGGCCACGAGCCACTCTGCCGCCTGAATGCTCCAGAGCTGGCCGAAGGCCGCCCAGCTCGCCGCCAGCGCCATCGCGGCCGCCATGGCGAACAGCGCGATCACAGGGGTGTAGGTCACGGCGTTCTTGTCCTTCACGGACATGCCGAAGAATTTGCGTAGGTCGTCGTAGCCGCCCACGCGCCGCCCGTTTATGAAGACCTGGGGCGTGGTCTCGACGCCATGCTCCTTCTTGAACGCATCCGTCTGCTCGCGGCTCGCCAAGTGTTTGTCCTCGACCTCGTAGCCCTTGCGTTTGAGCAGATCGAGCGACTTCAGCCCGTAGGGGCAGGTATGGCCGGGCATGACCATTCGGTAGAGCGTGGCTAGCTTGGGCGCAGACATGCAGGACTTCTCCTGTGTGACTTTCCATGGGCCGGCCGTCACGGATTTAAGGACGTTGATGACCTTTCCAGCCTAACCGACGACCGTGCAAAGGGAGTGTAGACACCTGGCTCGCGGGTTGGTCTGGCCCACGGGTTGGTTATCTGGCTGCAATGCCGTCAGTCCTCCATCTGCCAGAGCAACCCTGCCGCAGGCCGGTGCGCCTGAGGCAGCACGCAGGCTCCTAGTGGTTCTCCTTGGCATGGTTGATCGTGTACTTGGGGATCTCGACGGTCAGGTCTTCGGTCGCAACGATGGCCTGGCAGCTCAGCCGCGACTGCGCCTCCAGTCCCCAGGCCCGGTCGAGCAGATCATCCTCGCACTCCTCGACTTCGTTTAGAGAATTAAACCCCTTGCGCACGATGCAGTGACAGGTCGTGCAGGCACAGCTCATGTCGCAGGCATGCTCGATCTCGATGCCGTTGTCCAGCAGGGCCTCGCAGATCGAAGTGCCTGCTGGCACGTTCAGTTCGGCTCCCTCGGGAGCCAGTTCAGGATGGGGCAAGACTGTGATTTTGGGCATATCTCTCCTGGCTGCTCAGTGCGCACGCGGCTTTTTTCCTGCTGCGTTGGCTCGCGCGCGGCGCGGCACTGCGCCAGTGCGCGCTTCGGGCTTGTTGTCACTGGTATCGGGCTGCTCCAGCGTGTGCAGGATCGGGCAGTCGGGCCGTTCGTCGCCGGCGCAACACCGGATCAGCGCCTTGAGCGTCGCGGCCATCTCCAGCATGCTCTCGATGCGCCGGTCCAACTCGTCGATGTGTTGCTGGGCCAGACGCTTTACATCAGCACTCTGGCGCGACTTGTCATTCCACAGTCCCAGCAAGTCCGTGATCTCGGCTACCGAGAAGCCGAGGTCGCGCGAACGCCGGATGAAATGCAACCGGTGAACGTCGTCCTGGGTATAGGCGCGGTAGCCCGAATCGGTGCGGTCAGCCGGAGGGATCAGACCGATTTGCTCGTAGTAGCGGATCATTTTGGCCGAGACCTTCGAGGCCTTGGATGCTTCACCGATGTTCATGGTGTTCCTCCTTTCTCAATGAGCGGTATCCGCCGCCAGCGGCGGCTGGAAGCGGCGCAGGCGCAGCGCGTTTCCGAGCACGAACACGCTGGACAGCGCCATCGCGCCAGCCGCGAAGATCGGCGACAACAGCACACCGTATGCGGGGTACAGGACGCCAGCGGCCACCGGGATCAGGGCCGTGTTGTAGCCAAACGCCCAGAACAGGTTCTGGCGGATGTTGCCGATGGTCGCCTTGGACAGCGCGATGGCGTTGGGCACGCCCTGCAGGTTGCCCGACATCAGCACTACGTCGGCCGACTCCACCGCCACGTCGGTGCCGGTGCCGATGGCCAGGCCCACGTCGGCCTCGGCCAGCGCCGGGGCGTCGTTGATGCCGTCGCCCACGTAGGCGATCTGGCCGTGGCTGGCTTTCAGCCGGCGCACGGCTTCGACCTTGCCCTCGGGCAGCACTTCGGCCACCACCTCGTCGATGCCCAGTTGCTTGGCGATGGCCTGCGCGGTACGCGCGTTGTCGCCGGTGATCATCGCCACCTTCAGGCCGAGCTGGTGCAGCGCGGCAATGGCCGCGGGCGTGCTGGACTTGATCGGATCGGCCACCGCGATGATGGCGGCCAGCCGGCCGTCGATCGAGGCGTACAGCGGCGACTTGCCCTCGTTGCCTAGGCGCTCGGCCGTGCGAGCGAAGCCGCCCACGTCCAACCCCAGCTCACGCATGAAGCGATCGGCACCGACCTCGACACGCGCGCCGTCCACGGTGGCGCGCACGCCCATGCCCGTGACCGAATCGAAGTCTGTCATCGTCGGCAGCGCGATGCCACCTTCCACGGCCGACTCGACGATGGCGCGTGCGATCGGATGCTCCGAGCGCGATTCCACGGCGGCGACCTTCGCCAGCACCTGGTTGCGGTCAAAGCCGTCGGCAATCTCCAGGTCGGTCAGGACCGGGCGGCCCTCGGTCAGCGTGCCGGTCTTGTCCACGGCCACCACCTTGGCGTCCTTGAGCAGTTGCAGGGCTTCACCCTTGCGGAACAGCACGCCCATCTCAGCGCCCCGGCCCGTGCCGACCATGATGGAGGTCGGCGTCGCCAGACCCATGGCGCACGGGCAGGCAATGATCAGCACCGCCACGGCATTGACCAGCGCGAAGGACAGCGCGGGCGACGGGCCGAACACCAGCCAGACCAGGAAGGTCAGCACGGCGGCCAGCATGACGGCGGGCACGAACCACAGCGTCACCTTGTCCACCACGGCCTGGATCGGCAGCTTGGAACCTTGCGCCTGCTCGACCATGCGGATGATCTGCGCCAGCATGGTCTGACCGCCCACGGCGGTGGCACGCAGCGTCAGCGCACCCTTCTGGTTGACGGTGCCGCCGACCACGGTGCTGCCTTCCGCCTTTTCGACGGGAATCGGCTCGCCGGTGATCATCGACTCGTCCACGAAGCTGCGGCCCTCGGTCACTTCACCATCGACCGGCACGCGCTCGCCGGGGCGCACTTCCACGATGTCGCCCTGCGCCACGTCGTTGATCGGGATGTCCACGATGCGGCCGTCGCGCAGCACGTGCGCCTCCTTGGCCTGTAGGCCGACCAGGCGCTTGATGGCCTCGGAGGTGCGGCCCTTGGCCCGTGCCTCAAGAAAGCGGCCCAGCAGGATCAGCGCCACGATGACGGCGGCCGCCTCGTAGTACACGTTCACCGTGCCGGCCGGCAGCAGACTGGGCGCGAACGTGGCGACCATCGAATAGCCGAAGGCCGCGGCCGTGCCGACCGCGACCAGCGAGTTCATGTCGGGACCCAGGCGGAACAGCGCCGGGAAGCCCTTCTCGTAGAAGCGCCAGCCCGGAATGGCGAGCACCAGCAGGGTCAGCACGAACTGCAGATACCAGCTCTGCTGGATGCCGATGGTGGAAGCCACCCACTCGTGCATGCCGGGAATCATGTGCGAGCCCATTTCGAGCACGAACACAGGCAGCGCCAGCACGGCGGCCAGGGTCAGGTCGCGCTTGAGTTCGGCGCGCTCGGCGTCCTTTTTCTCGGCGGCTTCCTCGTCGGCCTGCATGCTGGTATCGACAGGGCTGGCCTCGTAGCCGACCTTATCGACAGCCGCGATTAGATCCTGCACGGATGCCACACCACGCACGGTAGCGCGCTCGGTCGCCAGATTGACCACAGCCTCAGTGACGCCCGGCACCGCCTTGAGCGCCTTCTCGACGCGGCCCACGCACGAAGCGCAGGTCATGCCTCCGATCGCCAGCTCGATGGTGCCCTGAGGCACGTCGTACCCTACCTTCTCGATCGCCTGGATCAGCGCCATGCGATCGACAGCACGGTTCAGGCGAATGTCCGCTCGCTCGGTGGCGAGATTGACAGACACGCTTGCCACGCCCTCGACCTTGGCAAGGGCGGCCTCGACTCGGCCGACACAGCTTGCGCAGGTCATGCCCTCGATGGGCAGGCTGATTGCCGCTGCTTGGGCGCCAGCACTACTCGTTGTTGCCATGCTCATGGTGTGCTTCCCATAGTTGAAATTCGACATGGAGGGAGCTTAGGGTTTACCATCGTGGGAAGGTCAAGCGCTTTTTCGGATGCTGTCAGGTTTCAGAAATGACCCGGTGCACGGGGAACGGAGGCCTTGCCTGCCAGGCTCGCACTGGTTCTTTGCTGCGCGCGCCTAAGCGGCCGCTGCCTTGTTAATTCTGAAGGGCGAAAACAGCCATTCGAGGTTAGGAAATATTTTAAAAATGAATACAAGTAAGCCATTCAGTACCCCACCGAAGGGTCCCAGCGCCGATTTGGAATCGCTGTCACAGAATGACGTGACCATCTTGGCTGAGACATTCCGCCTCCTGGGTGACCCGTCCCGGCTGAGAATCATGCTGTGCTGCATGAAAGGCTCTTCCTCGGTCGGGGACATCGCTGAAACCCTCGAACTCTCGCAGTCGCTGGTGAGCCACCACCTGCGGCTGCTGCGCGGTGCTCGCCTGGTCAAGGGCGTGCGCCAAGCCAAACAGATCTTCTATGAGGTGGCGGACAAGCACGTGAACCAGGTGCTGCTGGATATGGCCACCCACATCGCGGAAGACCACAACGACGAGTAACTGTTGGGCATAGCATGCCGTTGCGGCGTGGCCTACGTTCCATGGCGATATGCGCCCCACCGCCCGCAGCTGCGTTCGGTGAGGTGGTTTGGATGCCGCTTCCGATCAATCAGAAGTTGAGCGCGCGCTTGTCCACGGCCAGCGAGGCCTCTTTGAACGTCTCGGAGAGGGTCGGATGGGCAAAGCAGATGCGGGCGATGTCTTCGCTGCTGGCCTTGAACGCCATGGCGATCACGGCCTCGGCCACCAGTTCACTGGCCTGCGGGCCGACCACATGCACGCCGAGTATCTCATCAGTGGCAGGATCGGCGATCACCTTGACGAGGCCCGGCGTGTCGCCCAGCGCACGCGCGCGGCCATTGGCCATGAACGGGAAGGAACCGATTCGATAGGCGGTGCCCTGCTCTTTGAGCTGCTGCTCGGTGCGGCCTACCCAGGCAATCTCTGGGCTGGTGTAGATGACGTTGGGGATCGTATTGAAATCGACGTGACCGTGCTGGCCGGCAATGCGCTCGGCCACTGCGACACCTTCCTCTTCCGCCTTGTGCGCCAACATCGGGCCACGCACCACGTCACCGATGGCCCAGATGCCGGGCACACTGGTGCGGCATTCATCGTCCACCAGCACGGCGCCGCGCTCATCCAGTTGGAGTCCCACGGCGGCCGGATTCAGGCCTTCGGTGTTGGGCACACGGCCGATAGCCACGATCACTTTGTCTGCCTGCAAGGACTGCGTCTGGCCCTGGCTGTCGGTGTAGTGAATAGTCACGCCAGCCTCGGTTGCATTGACTTCGCGAACCTTCGCACCTAGTTCGATCTTCAGGCCTTGCTTGTCGAACGCCTTCTTCGCCTCCTTGGCGATGGCTTGGTCGACGATTGGCAGGAAGCTGGGCAAGCCTTCGAGGATCGTGACATCCGCCCCCAGGCGGCGCCAAACGGAGCCCAGCTCCAGGCCGATCACGCCGGCACCGATGACGGCCAACCGATCGGGCACGGCCGCGATGTCCAGCGCGCCGTCGTTGGAGAGCACGACCCGCTCATCGAACGGTAGGTTGGGGAGTGGCCGCACGTTGGAGCCTGTGGCAACGATGATCTGCTTGCCCACCAAGGTAACAGCCTCATCGGCGGCGACGCTCACCTCGAAGCCACCATCGACAGTCCTGGTGAAAGACGCCAGGCCGTTGAAAAACTGGACCTTGTTTTTGCGGAACAGATAAAGGATGCCTTCGTTGCTGGACTTCACGACCTGATTCTTACGTTCCAACATCGTGGTCACATCCATGCGCAGATCACCCGTGGAGATGCCGTGCGTGCCAAAGTGGTGCTTGGCTTGTTCAAAGTTCTCTGACGACTGCAGTAGCGCTTTCGAAGGGATACAACCGATGTTGTTGCAGGTGCCGCCAGGTGCTGGCTTTCCGTCCTTGTTCTTCCAGGCATCTACACAAGCGACCTTCATGCCTAATTGGGCAGCGCGAATGGCCGCGATGTATCCGCCTGGGCCGGCACCGATAACAATGACGTCGAAATGCATGTCCATGATTTACATCTCCAAAGTTTTTGAGGAAATAGTGAGCGCCTATGTCGCGCCTTTTGTCAGGTGGTCGCCAGATTACAGCTCGTTCCCTGACGATCACGTTGAACACTACGGCAGAACGAACCGGGCGCTCGCGGTATTGCCCCCACGTTCGACTTGGACGACGGCCTTCGTGCCCTTGGCTGCGGCGAAGGTCCCGCTGCCTTCGAGGCGGCTTCCGTCCGCGGCAGGCGTGAGTTGCACCTCCTGCTTTTGTGAGCCGGTCAACAGTGTGAGCTTGGCTTTGGTGTTGCTTACATTGACCTGCTTGCCGTGGTCGCGCAGGTAGAGTTGCGCTGCTGCGGGCTGAACGACCAACTCGTAGTCCACGTCCCGGACTTCGGTCACGACGCCACCATGCAGCGGCTTGTGGTCATGCGCGTGGTCATGGTCGCCTGCGGCGAAGGCGGTGACGGATGCCAGGGCGAGGGCGGTGCCAGCCGTGAGGGAACGAAATCGAACAGACATGAAAGCTCCTATAGGGTTACGGTGGTTGAAATCGGGTGACAGAAGGCGTTGCATCAGAATGCCCCCGCGTCGCGGTCGTCCAGCAGGCGTTCGGCAGGCTTGCGGCCGAACAGCCAGAACATGGCGGGTGTAAGGAAGGTGTCTAGCAGCGTGGAGCTGACCAGCCCCGAGAAGATCACCACCGCGACGGGGTGCAGGATCTCAGTACCGGGTCGGGACGCCTCGAACAGCAGCGGGGCCAGCGCGAAGGCCGTGACCAGCGCGGTCATCAGAACCGGGGAAAGCCGTTCGAGCGAGCCACGCACGATCATCTTCTGGTCGAAGTCCTCGCCCTCCATGCGCATGAGGTTGAGGTAGTGGCTCACCTTCAGGATGCCGTTGCGCACAGAAATACCCGCGAGCGTGATGAAGCCGACCAGGGCGGCCACGGACAACGGCTGGCCAGACAGCCACAGCCCCAACACGGCGCCGACCAGGGCCAATGGAATGTTCACCATGATGAGCGCTGATAGGACGACCGACTTGTAGCGCGTGTACAACACCACGAACATGAGCGTCAGGGAGACGATGGACAGCAGGCCCACCAGTCGCGAGGCTTCCTCTTGTGCCTGGAACTGGCCGCCCAGCGTGATGAAGTAGCCTTCGGGCAAGCGCACTTCTTGGACGACGCTGCGTATGTCGGCCACTACTTCGGACAGCGGCCGTCCCTGAGCGTTGGCCGACAAAACTATGCGTCGACGGCCATCGTCGCGGCTGACCTGGTTGGGGCCGTCGCTGTCTTCGATGGTGGCAAGGCGCGACAACGGGACCCGACCCATGGGCGTGTCGATGAGGATGCGGCTCAAGCCCTCAATCGACCGCGCCTGCTCGGGCAGGCGAACCACCAGCGCGAAGCGGCGGTTGCCCTCGATGACCTCGGTGATCTTTTCGCCTTCGACCAGGCTTTGCAGCGTGGACAGAATTTGCGGTGCGGCCACGCCGTAGCGTCCCGCCGCCGCATAATCCACGCGGATTTTGATCTGCGGCGCTAGGACCTGCTTTTCGATCTCCAGGTCAGCAAGCCCCGGAATTCCGGCCAGCTTGGCGCGCAGCAGATCCGCCTGCCCGCGCAGGACGTCCAGGTCCTCGCCGAACACCTTGATGGCGATCTGCGAGCGCACCCCCGACAACATGTGGTCGATGCGGTGCGAGATCGGCTGGCCAATGCCGATGGAGCCGGGCAAGTGAGCCAGACGCGAACGGATGTCGGCGGTGATCTCCTCCATGGAGCGCTTTAGCTCCGAGGCGGGCAGCAGGCCCACGTCCAGCTCGCTGACATGCACGCCTTCGGCATGCTCGTCCAGCTCGGCCCGTCCGCTGCGCCGGCCCACGTGCTGCACCTCTGGCACCTGCGCGACCAGCAGCTCGGCTTGCTGGGCAAGCGCCGAAGATTCGGCCAGCGTCACACCGGGATTCAGGCGCAGGCCCACCAGCAACGTTCCTTCATTGAACGGGGGCAGGAACGTGGTCGGGAAGAATGGCACCGCGGCGACAGCCAGTGTGACAGCCACAGCGGCCATGCCAAGGGCGGCACGCGGCCGCTGCAAGACCCGCTGCAGGCCGCCCTGATAGCGCGTCTTCAACCAGGCTAGAAGCCGAGTGTCGCCATGGTCCAGCGTCCTCATCTTGGGCAGCAGGTAGTACGAAAGCACCGGAGTGACCGTCACAGAGACCAGCAGCGAGGCCAGCGTGGAGACGATGAAGGCGATGCCCAGCGGCACGAACAAGCGCCCCTCCATCCCCGGCAGCGCGAACAGGGGCAGGAACACCAGCACAATGATCATCGTGGCGTAGAGAATCGCCGAGCGAACCTCCATCGAGGCCCTGGCAACGATGACCAGGGGCGTCAGCCGGTTCTCAGGGTGGCGGGTGCGGTCCTCCTTGAGCCGCCGCATGATGTTCTCCACATCGACCACAGCATCGTCCACGAGACCGCCGATGGCGATCGCCAGCCCACCGAGCGTCATGGTGTTGATTGATAGGCCGAAATAGTGGAACACCAGCCCGGTCACGAAGATCGAGGCAGGAATCGCGGTCAACGCGATCACCAGGGGGCGCAAAGTGCCCAGGAAGAAGAACAGGATCACCGCCACGAAGACCGATGCGCCGATGAGCTTGCCTTGCAGCGTGCTGATGGACGCCTCGATGAAGTTGGCTTGTCGGAAGGTCACCTGTGGCTCGGCCATGCCAGCCGGCAGTGAGCCCTTCATGTCCGCCAACGCTGACTCGATCGAGCGGGTCAGTGCAATCGTATCGGCCGTGGGCTGCTTTTGGATGCCCAGGATCACGGCTGGCAGGCCCTCGAAGCCCGCATCGCCGCGCTTGATGGCTGGCGCAAACTGAACATCGGCGACCTGGTGGAGCAGGATGGGTTGGCCCGCACGCACCGCGAGAGGCAGGTTACGCAGGTCGTCGAGTCGGGACGTGCGGCCCAGGTTGCGGATCAGGTACTCGCGGCCATTGATCTCCAGGAAGCCGCCGGAAGTGTTCGCGGAGAAGCCCTTGAGAGCCGCATCCAGATCGGACGCAGTCACGCCCAGCTCTGACATTCGCGTGGTGTTGGGCTGGACCTGGAACTGACGGACCTCGCCTCCGATCGGGATGACTTGGGCAACACCAGGTATGGCCATCAGCCGGGGGCGTAGCACCCAGTCCGCGTACTCGCGAGTGTCCATGGCCGACAGCGGCGGGGCTGCGTTCTTCTGCCCTGAGGGCTTGGCACCGATGGGGATTGCAATCTGCATGATCTCGCCCATCACTGAGCTGATTGGCCCCATAGTGGGCGTCACGCCCGGGGCTAGCCCTTCCTCCATGGACGTCAGGCGTTCGGAGACCATCTGGCGCGCCCGGAAGATGTCGGTCTTCCAGTCAAATGTCACGTAGATGAAGGAAAGCCCGGCGCTGGAGACCGAGCGCACGCTTTCGACGCTGGGCAGGCCGTTCATGGCCGTTTCGAGCGGGAACGTGATGAGTTGCTCGACTTCTTCGGCAGCCATGCCGCCAGCCTCCGTCATGAGAGTGACGGTCGGCTTGTTGAGATCGGGAAAGACATCTACCGGCGTGCGCGTCAGGGTGAACGCGCCATACGCCATCAGCACCAGCGCCCCGATGATGACCAGGAGCCGGTTTCGTAAGCTATTTTCGAGAAGCCACTTGAACATGGAATGGTGCCCCTCAACGAACTTGATTGATCAGGGACGCGCCCTCGACAACCACGCGGTCGCCGTCCGCCAGGCCCGAAGTGACAGCGATGGATGCACCATCCAAAGGAGTGATGTTCACGACACGCGGCTCGAAGCGCTCGGCCTGGTCTTTGACCCAGACGATGTTCTGGTTGGCAGGGTTCTTCATCAGCGCACCGGAAGGCACGCGGTAGCCAGGTACCGTCGTCGCCTCTTGCACGAAGACCA
The DNA here is from genome assembly GCF_000316965.1 of Pseudomonas sp. 313. Taxonomy (NCBI): domain Bacteria; kingdom Pseudomonadati; phylum Pseudomonadota; class Gammaproteobacteria; order Pseudomonadales; family Pseudomonadaceae; genus Pseudomonas; species Pseudomonas sp. 313. Next base: position 16,917 of record NZ_ANBZ01000086.1, on the reverse strand, counting down.
CCACCGGCATACCGACCGCCAAGCGCGAGAGGCTTTCGCTGGTGCCCTTGAACAGCATGGGCAGGGCCTGCTCGCGCAGGCTGCTGGCGGCACCGACGAAGCTCAGCGGCACCTTCTGACCGCCTACTGCGAGTGCAGCACCGGCCAGGTTCTGTGCCATTGCCGGATCGTAGGCAAGCGCCTCGATGCGCAGTTGGGTCGGATCGACCACCTCAAACACCAGTTCGCGCGCATCCACGACCTGCCCGGCAACTGCGGGGCTGGATGCGATGACGCCGCTGACTGGGGCCTTCAGTACGTCCCTGCCGGCGAGGCCCCCGCTCAAGGCGCGGGCGCGTTCGGTCAGGCTGTTCACTTCGCTTTCGGCTGCTTCGATCTCCTTGCGGGGCACGGTCTCCGACAGCTCGCGCAGCCGGGCCAAGCGCTTCTGCGCGAGCGCTTGGCCCGCACGCAGCTCGGCAACCTGGGCCATCTGGCCTGAGCGCTCCAGCACACCGCTGGCCGGTTCGATGTAAGCCAGCACCTGGCCCTTGCGCACGGATTGGCCGATCTGCGGCAGACCATCCGGCCCGGGCACCAGCCGGCCAATTACCATTGCCTGGACCTTGCCGCCTGTCGTCGGGTCCATGATTACTTTGCCAGCCAGTTCATGGCTGCGGGCCAAGGGCTCCTGCTTGATCAGCTGGGTGCGTACACCGATCTGACGTTGCGACGGTTTCGGAAGAAACACGCTGCCATCAGGCTGGCGCTGGGGGCCATTGGAAGACGCAGCCGGCGCTTCGTCGCCGTGGTCATGGCCGTCGTGAGCGAACGCGGGAGCAGCCAGAGCCAATGCAGCCGCCATGGCCGTCGTCATTAGGAAACGGAAGTTGCGCTTCATGCTGCACCTCGCAGTGCACCGTTGGTGCGTGTACGTCTGCGCAGCGCCCACGCTAGGACACCGACGCCGAGGACTGCGGCACCGCCACCTAGTACGACCACACGGCCGGATGCGACGGCATGCTCGTGTTCGGCGTCTTCGCTATGAACATCGAGAACGCCCGTCAACAGGTCCGATTGGCCCTGCGCAGTAATAGTGGCCATGATTGAGGTCTCGCCATCGGATAGCGGCTCAGTCAGATCGGCCTCGAACTCTCCAACCCCGTGTGAGCTGACCTTTACCTGTTGACCACCCAGCTCGAGGGTCAGCTCGCCATCGGTCACCGGCCGGTTGTCGGCAGCATGGTCGAGGTAGAGTGTGAGACGCTGGCCGTTCAGCACACCCACCAGTTCGAAGTCATCGGAAACTGCGGCAAAGCGCGGAAGCGCGGCCGCTGCGGGGGCAGGAGCGGCTTCGCCATGGTCATGGCCGTCGCCGGCCCACGTTGCGCTACTGCCAAGCAGGAGGCTGGACAAGGCAGCTGCACGCCAGAAAGAGGATTGCGACATTTCTAAGGTTCCAGGATGGTTGAGCGCGCGCCGATCAGCGCGTGCCGGAGATGTCAGTGAAAGTCTCGGTCGGCTGCGGCAGCGTGCCTTGTGCCTGCAACAGGGACGAGATGGCCGCGGCATGCTCCACCTTGGCGAGCAGCGCCGCGCGCTCGGCCTCGGTGGCCTCCTGCTCGATGCGAAGGCGTGTCGGCATGTCCGTCTCGCCCATCGCGAACGACTTTTGGTAGAAGGTGCGCGTTTGTTGGGCTAGTCGCTGGCGCTCCGAAGCGGCCTGCATCTGGGTGCTGGTTGCCAGTTCGCGCGATTGGGCAGTTCGAATTTCCGAGAGTAGCCGGGTGCGCTGGGCCGCGAGTGCCGACTCAGCCTCCAGTGCCTGCGCATTGGCGCTGGACAATTGCTCGGTATGACGGCTACCCGTACCGAAGGGAATGCGCACACCCACCGTGATCGTCTGGTTGTAGCGTTCGCCGTAGCCGCCCCGATCCCGCGTGGTCGCCAGGGTCAGTTCGGGGTTGGCGTACTTCTGATGGGACACCAGTTCCGCAGAGCGGCGGGCCGCCAGCGCCTTGTGCTGCAGTTCCAGCAGCGCAGGGTGGTTACCCAACAACGCGCCGGACGGCTGTGCCGATGCCGGTTGAACTCGGACACCTGACTGCTCCGGCTGCGCGGAATCGGCCTGCGACGGGATACTCTCGATGCCGGTCAGTGCCAACAACGCCTCGCGCTGCGTGATTTCTTCGGCCTGAGCAATGGCCAGGGCACTACGAGCCGACGCCAAGGCGCCATCGGCCTGGTTTCTGTCGGCTTGCGCCAGGTCGCCCGCGCGAACCCGGCGAGCCACATCTTGCGCCAACTCGTCCGCGCTGCGGGTGCGATCCTGCGCCGCCACCAATTCGGCCTGGGCACGCTGCCATGCCCACCATGCCTGGCGAACCTGTCCGGCCGTGCGTAGCTTGGCGGCCAGCATCCGGCTGGATAGCGCGAGGCTTTCCGCGTCCGCCCAGCGTGCCGACGAGGCGCGCTCACCAGGCATCCAAAGGGGAATAGCCACCCCGACTTCATATTCGCGCTGTCCGTTGCGGTTGTTGAACCGATCAGTTTTGGTGGAGGCTTCCAGCGCCATCGGACCTGCCACCCAACTGCCGGCCGTCTCTTGGCGTGCTTGGGCGGCCTGCTGCCAGGCGCCTTCTCCAGCGGCTTCTGGCTGCCGCTGCCAAGCTGACTCCCACAATTGGGCGACCATGTGGCTGTCTGGTCTGGATGGGACGTGAGGGGCGGCTACTGGCTGGGCTAGCACGGTGCCGGCCCAAAGCGTGGATACCGCCCATATCCATCCCTTGCGTATGTCTTTGCGAAGCATTCAATTCTCCATCGGTGTTGCATCAGTACTTACCCCCGGCTGGGTGTTCTCTTTCCGAGCAAGTGCTTGTCGTTGAAAAGCCACTGTTCACTGGCTTAGATATGAACAATTGTATATCTATTTATATGAATGGGAAAGAAAACCTTACATCCTTTGAGCACCAATCGCCTTAGAGAGGGCGTCGGGCGCAAGACATCGAGAGGCGAGGTGGGGCTAATCCACTGCGCAAACAGCTATGCAGACTCCTTGAGCATATCCCCCGGGGGGGGGATATGATTGCTGCATGAAAGAGATGCACAAGCACACCAGCCACCCAGATCTCGTGAAACGGCTCAAGCGCGCCGAGGGTCATCTGCGACACGTCATCGGGATGATCGAAGGAGAAGAAACCTGCCTGGACATCGCTCGCCAGCTCGCTGCGGTGGAGAGCGCCGTCACAGCGGCCAAGCGCGTCCTGATCCATGACCACATCGACCACTGCCTATCTCATGATGAGGACTCCGTTCTAGCCGAAATGAAGGCGCTAACCAGACTGCTCTGAGGTCTCTCGATGCTCTCCGTCCTAAAGAACCGCACCTACCGCCACCTGTTCACCGCGCAGGTGATCGCACTCGTCGGCACAGGCCTGATGACGGTAGCGCTCGGCCTACTTGCCTACGAGCTGGCCGGGGCCGATGCAGGTGCGGTGCTCGGGTCGGCGCTGGCTATCAAGATGCTGGCCTATGTGGGAGTCGCTCCAGTCGCACAGGCCTTCGCCGACCAGTTCCCGCGACGGTCATTGCTCGTAGCGCTGGACCTGGTACGAGCGGTTGTCGCGATCTGTTTGCCCTTTGTCACCGAGGTCTGGCAGATCTATCTGCTGATCTTTGTCCTGCAAGCGGCATCCGCCGGCTTCACGCCGACTTTCCAAGCCACTATCCCGGACATCCTTCCCGATGAAGAGGACTACACGAAGGCGCTGTCGCTGTCCCGGCTGGCCTATGACCTGGAAAGCCTGATTTCCCCGATGCTGGCTGCTGCGCTGCTGACCGTCATCAGCTTTCACAACCTGTTCGCGGGAACAGTGCTCGGTTTCCTCGTTTCAGCCGCGCTCGTGGTCAGCGTGCGGTTGCCCACAACTATTCCCGGACCGCGCCGCGGCATTTGGGATCGCACGACCCGCGGCACACGCATCTATCTCGCTACGCCACGCCTGCGGGGCCTGCTGGCGATCAGCTTGGCCGTCTCGGCGGCGGGCGCCATGGTGATCGTGAACACGGTGGTTCTCGTGAAGGCGCGCTTTGGCCTAGGCGAGGTCGAAGTGGCGTCGGCACTGGCGGCATTCGGAGGCGGTTCGATGGTGGCAGCCTTCGTTCTGCCATCCTTACTGGAAAAGGTGGCCGACCGAACCGCGATGCTCACCGGCGCTACCGTACTGGTCGTGGGCACGGGGATCGGCGCACTGCTGCCGAGCTATGCATTGTTGCTGCCGCTGTGGTTGATCATCGGCTTTGGCTACAGCGTGGCGCAAACGCCATCCGGCCGTCTTCTGCGCCGCTCGGCCCATGCCGAGGACCGTCCTGCGATCTTCGCGGCACACTTCGCGCTGTCGCACGCCTGTTGGCTCATCTGCTACCCACTTGCCGGCCGCTTCGGCGCGGTCATGGGCTTGCCATCGACCTTCATTGTCATGTCCCTGGTCGGCTTGGCCGGCGTGGCGCTGACGCTCTGGCTGTGGCCGGCCAGCGACCCTTCTGACGTGGCGCATGACCACCCCAGCTTGCCGCCGGATCACCCTCATTTACGCACACACGCAGACCAAGGCAGGCACCATCACCAGCTGATTCTGGATGACCTGCACCGTATCTGGCCGAAAGGATAGGCACATTTTCTCGTTGCGGCATCACAACGCATGGCTTCGGAGGCTGAGAAGGGTGAGCGAAAATATATCACATGAACACATATTCATGTGTTATATTTCGCCATAGTCAAACACTCAACCAGCAGAGGCGCCCATGTCCCAATCCAATGCACATGACCATGGTCACGACCATGATCACGACCACACCCCCACAGTGACGAGCGCCAACGAGCGCAAGGTTCTGGTTTCCTTCTTCCTGATCTTCGGCTTCATGCTCGTGGAAGCTGTCGGCGGCGTGCTGTCGGGCTCGCTAGCCCTACTTGCCGATGCTGGCCACATGCTGACCGACGCCGTGGCACTTGCCCTGGCTTACGCTGCCTTCCGATTCGGTCGCCGCGCAGCCGACAGCAAACGCACATTCGGTTACCTGCGCTTCGAGGTCATCGCCGGCTTCCTGAACGCCGTGACCCTGTTCGCGATCGTCGCATGGATCGCCTACGAGGCGTGGGAGCGGCTGCAGGCGCCGCCCGTCATCCTCGCCGGCCCGATGATGATCGTCGCCGTGCTCGGCTTACTGATCAACGTCCTCGTGCTGTGGATCATGACCCGCGGCGAAACCGATCACGTCAATGTGAAAGGTGCCATCCTCCACGTGATGGGTGACCTGCTCGGCTCTGTCGGCGCCATCGTTGCAGCGATCGTCATCTACTTCACCGGCTGGACTCCGATCGACCCCATCCTGTCGGTTCTAGTAGCGGCGTTGATTCTGCGCAGCGCCTGGAAGCTCCTGGCCAAGTCGATCCATATCCTGTTGGAGGGTGCGCCAGAGGACGCTTCGCCGGAAAAGGTGGAACAAGGCCTGATGAGCACTGTGCCCGGCCTGGCGGCTGTCAGCCATGTTCACGTGTGGCAACTCACTTCCGGTCGCACGATGGCCACGCTACACGTTCGACCCAACGTGGACGAGGAGGCGCGAGCTGTGGTCAAGCGCGTCGAGGCGGTGCTGCGAGAGCAGTTCAGCATCGAACACGCCACAGTCGGAATCGACTGGAACTCGGAGGCTGACGAGAACATCTGCAGCCTGCAACCCACGACAGGCCGTCAGGACCACAGCGGCCACGACCACAGTGAGCACAATCATGACCATGACCACTCCGCTCCCGGTCACAAGCATTGAGGCCGTGCTAGACGGTTCGCAGTTCACTTGAGGGTTTGAATCCATGACATCCCGCAAAACCACCAGCGCCGCTATTGTGCAATGTTCGACCTCTAACCACGGCACGACCACTGATGTCCTCGCACTATCGCAAAGTGACGTCGCTGTTCTGGCAGAGACCTTCCGCCTGCTGGGCGACCAATCGCGATTGAAAATCCTGTTGCAGTGCATGCGCGGATCGGTCGCAGTGGGCGACATTGCTGGCTCGCTAGACCTGTCGCAGTCCTTGGTCAGCCATCACCTGCGCCTGTTGCGCGGCGCGCGCCTCGTGCGCGGCGAGCGCCAAGCCAAGCACATCTTCTACGGCATTGCCGACCAGCACGTCAGCCAGGTACTCCAGGACATGGCGGTTCACATTTCGGAGGACAGACACGACGATTGACTGAACATGTGAGTGCGCGCCGGCCTACGCCTTCAAGGGGTAGGCTTTTTTTGGCTATTAATCTAGAGAGACACCGGCGCGCCTTGCTGAATGCCTAGAAGACCCCAAGCAAAAAGCACTCTAAAAATAAACACTTGAACATATCTTCATGTGTGTTATTATTTGTCTACGGGGTATCCGAAAGGCGTAAGGACCACGCCATTATTTTTAACGTCAAGGAGTATTGACCATGTCCAAGAAAATTCGCTTTGCTGTTCTGCTTTCCGCACTTTTTGCTGCTGGAGTAAACGCTCAACCGTTCGCCGCAGATATGACACGGCAACAGGTCCAGGAGGATCTGGCTGCTTGGAGGCAATCTGGGTTGGAAGCGTTGTCTCGCGGCGAAAGCGGCCCGGATACGTTCAGCCCTCAATACCAGGCTGCCTTTCAGCGCTACTTGCAATTGACCCAAGGTGATATGTATCAGGCGCCCTCAGCAGGAAAGACTCGTGCTGAAGTGATGGCTGATTTGGAACTGTGGAAAATCTCCGGCATGCACGCGTTCACCTCGCGCGGAATCACCACCGCTTCGCACACCCAAGCCTACCAACAAGCCTACGAGAGCTATCTCCAGCTCAAGCTGGGTGCGGCTTACAAGGCTCCGGTGGCATTGACTCGTGCTCAAGTAAAGAGTGATTTGGCAGATTGGCAGGTTGCGGGAATGGCTGGATTCTGGGCTGGTGAGCAGACGCCTGATACCTATAGTGATGCCTACCGCACCGCATTTGAAACCTACCAGATGCTGCGCAACAAAAAATGACTTAATGGCAGCTGCATAAAGCAGCGGTCGGATGGTTCAGCCAGAAAGAGATTCTTTCTTTTTTTTGAATAAACATACAAACAAGTGTTCATTTGTTTGCATAACATTCCGATCGCTGATTTGTGCGTCCTGCCACGGCGATTACTCAGAGAACCAGGAGATTGATATGTCTTTGGAAACATTGGACGGCACAGGAGCGCAGGACGAACAACTGGGCTTTCGGGTCGAAGGTATGGATTGCGCCAGTTGCGTCGGCAAGATTGAAACAGCGCTTGGTCGAATTGATGGCGTATCAAATGTACAGGTTAATTTTACAAATGAGACGCTGACGTTGACGCGCAGCACAAGTAGCCGAAATACTGCACGCGACATTGCCAAGAAAATCCGGTCCCTGGGCTTCGACGTGCAGGCACTGCCCGCGTCCGAAATGTCCGCAGCACCTGCACCGTGCCATGCGGCCCACGCGCATGACCACGCCGGCTGCGGCGGCCACCATGACCATGGGCATGCCCACGACCACGGGCACGATCATTCGCACGGCAAAGCGTGCGGTGATGACCATGGGCATGGCCATGCTCACGGCCATGCCCATGCCCATGACCACGGTCACGATCACGGGGCCTGCAGCGGGCATGACCATGCGCCGGCCTCTGCCTCCCGTGGAGCACCCAGCACGCCCCCCAACGTGTCCATGCGCGTCGAGGGCATGGACTGCGCCAGTTGCGTCGGCAAGATCGAAACGGCGCTCGCTCGCATGGATGGCGTGTCCGATGCCCGCATAAACTTCACCGCAGAAACGCTGGAATTGACGCTCGCGTCTGGCGGCCCCACGCAGCTCGGCCACATCGAGAAGACCATCAAGAGCCTGGGCTTCGGCGTCTCCGACGTGCGCCGCCATGATGGCTCAGCACCCGCGGCCCCAGCAGCAGCATCGACGGCGCGCCATCAGCGCTGGTGGCAGACGAAGAAAGGCAAGCACGTGCTGGGCCTGGGCGGCCTGATGGGCTCGGCCTACGCGATCGCGCAGTTCGTTCCTGGCTACGCTGAATGGATCTTCGCCGCTGCGGTGATCGCGGGCGTGCTGCCGTTCGCTCGCAAAGCCTTCGCGCTGGCTGTGTCAGGCTCGCCGTTCTCTATCGAAACGCTGATGGTCGTCGCCTCGCTGGGCGCGCTCGTGATAGGCGAGGCCGAGGAAGCTGCTGCCGTGGTGTTCCTGTTCGCGATCGGCGAGCTGCTGGAAAGCGTGGCCGCCGGCCGCGCGCGCGCCGGCATCAAGGCGCTGGCCTCCCTGGTGCCTAAGACGGCGGTACTGCTCGATGCCGCGGGCGGGCAGCGCGAAGTGCCCGCCGCTTCCCTGCGCGTGAGCGACCGCGTGCTGGTGCGCCCTGGTGACCGGGTGCCTGCGGACGGCAAGATCCTCCGCGGTGAAAGCAGCCTGGACGAGTCGCCTATCACCGGCGAGTCCGTACCGCGTCAAAAGGCTATCGGTGCCGACGTGTTCGCCGGCTCCATCAACGTCGATGGCGTGCTCGAAGTACAAGTCGAGAAGACGGCATCGGACAACACCATTTCTCGCATCATCCAACTGGTGGAGCAGGCGCAGTCCTCCAAGGCGCCCACGGCTCGCTTCATCGAAAAGTTCAGCCGCTACTACACCCCTGCCGTCATGGCCATCGCGGCGTTGATCGTGGTGGTTCCGCCACTTGCCATGGGTGGCGACTGGGGTACCTGGCTGTACCGCGGCCTCGCACTGCTGTTGATTGCCTGCCCATGTGCGCTGGTGCTCTCCACACCGGCGGCCATCGCCTCGGGCCTTGCGGTGGCCACGCGACGGGGCCTGCTGATCAAGGGTGGCAACGCGTTGGAAACCATCGGCCGCGTGCGCGCCATTGCCTTCGACAAGACTGGCACGCTGACCGAGGGCAAGCCGCGCATCACCGAGGTCCTGCCCTTCGGGCTGTTCAAGCATCAACAGGTCCTTGCGCTTGCCGCCGCTGTCGAGTCCGGCTCAAACCATCCCTTGGCGAAGGCCATTGTCGCCCATGCCAAGAGCCTGGACGTGGCGATTCCCCAGGCCACGGGCGCATCGGCCATTGCCGGCAAGGCGGTGCGCGCCACCGTGAACGGCAGTGCGCTCGCTGTCGGATCGCCCGCCCATGCGGAACAGACGGCCACGCTGACAGCCGCGCACCGCAGGGAAATCGACAAGCTGGAGGATGGCGGCAAGACCGTGGTGGTCCTGTTCGACGAAGCCAGCAAGAACGTTCTGGGCCTGCTGGCCCTGCGCGACGAGCCCCGCCGCGACGCGCGCGAAGGCGTGGCCCAGCTCAACGCCATGGGCGTGCGCTCGGTCATGCTGACCGGCGACAACCGCCGCACCGCGCAGGCGATCGCCGGCAAGCTGGGCATCGAGTGGGAGGCCGAGCTGCTGCCGCAGGACAAGCTGCGCTTGGTCAACGAGATGAAGCGTGATGCCAAGGTGGCGATGGTCGGCGACGGCATCAACGACGCGCCGGCCCTGGCGACCGCCGACGTGGGTATCGCCATGGGCGGCGGCACGGACGTGGCGCTGGAAACCGCCGATGCCGCGCTGCTCAAGAGCCGCGTCACGGACGTGGCCCACCTGGTGGCCCTGTCGCGGGCGACGATGGCCAACATTCACCAAAACGTCGTATTCGCCATTGGCCTCAAGGGCTTGTTCCTGGTCACCACCGTGTTGGGTATCACCGGCTTGTGGGTTGCCGTGCTGGCCGACACCGGCGCCACGGCCCTGGTCACGCTGAACGCACTGCGCCTGCTGCGCTTCAAGGGCGCGCCGGAGGCCAACCACGGCGACGACGCCGGGCGTCCCACCACCTTGTCCGTGCCGTCTGCCCGCTGAGGCAACAAGAGGGCTTGACCTTGCCGTCGTTGTAACGCCTAGCCTCCACACAAATGTCTGCAGAGCGCTTCGGAAGGGCCGGAGTCCTGCATCCAAGAAAGGGTCACTTCCATGCGTAAAAAAATCAGAATCATTGTGGTGGCAGGCGTCATCGCAGCCGTCGGGGGGATAGCGATCGCTGCCCGCGACGCCAAGGACGAGGGCAAGGCCGCGGCGCCCCCGGCGGGCGCGCCGATGGCGCCGCAGGTGCCCGTGGCCGAGGTCATTACCCGCACGGTCGCGCCATCGGCCGAGTACACCGGCTTCCTGGCCGCGCCCAAGACCGTCGAGCTGCGCTCGCGGGTCGGCGGCGCCGTCGATGCGGTGAGCGTTCCCGAAGGTAGCCTCGTGCGCAAGGGCCAACTGCTGTTCCAGATCGACCCGAGGCCGTTCCAGGTTGCGCTCGACACGGCCGTGGCGCAACTGCGTCAGGCCGAGGTGCTGGCCAGCCAGGCCCAGGCCGACTTTGACCGCGCCGAGCGCCTGGTGGCGACCGGCGCCGTCGCGCGCAAGACCTATGACGATGCCGCCTCCGCACGCAACGCGCGCCAGGCTCAGGTGCAGGCGGCTAAGGCCGCCGTTGCTGCGGCTCAGCTGGACCTGTCCTACGCCCGCGTCACTGCGCCCATCGCCGGGCGCGTCGACCGCGTGCTCGTGACCGAGGGCAACTTGGTCAGCGGTGGCGGCGCCGGCGCGGCCACGCTGCTGACCACGATCGTATCCATCGACCCGTTGCACGTGTACTTCGACATTGATGAGGCCACCTATCTCAACGTCGTCAGCCGCTCGCGGCCCGCTGCGGGCGCCGGTAGCAAGGCTTCGCTGCCCGTGCAGGTCGGGCTGACCACGGACAAGGGTTTCCCGCACAGGGGCGCGCTCGACTTCGTGGGCAACACCATTGACCGAAGCACCGGCACGATCCGCGCGCGCCGTTGTGCCCAACCCGGATGGGCGCATGGCACCCGGCATGTTCGCCCGGGCCAAGCTGTCCACCGGCGCGGCGCGCGAGGCCGTCCTGATCGACGATCAGGCCGTGGGCACCGACCAAGGGCGCAACTACGTGCTGGTCGTGGGCGAGAACAACCAGGCCCAGTACCGGCCCATCGAACTGGGGCCGGTGGTGGACGGGCTGCGCGTCATCAACGGCGGCCTGCAGGCCGGTGAGAAGATCATCATCAAGGGCCTCGTGCGCCCCGGCATGGCGGTCACGCCGCGCATGGTGCCCATGCAGGCGCCCGCGGCACCGGCCGCCGGCGCGACCGGCGCGACCAAGGCTGCGGCAAACGCTCCGGCTCCCGCTGCGGCGCCTGCCAAGGCCGGTGGCGCGGACCCCGCCAAGGCTGACGGCGCGGCCGGCTCGGCGGAGGCCCGCAAATGAATTTCCCCCGCTTCTTCATCAACCGGCCGATCTTCGCCATCGTCCTGTCGGTGCTGATGCTGATCGCGGGCGCGATCAGCTATTTCCAGCTCCCCCTGAGCGAGTACCCCCAGGTCACGCCGCCGACGGTGCAGGTCACCGCCAGCTATCCCGGCGCCAACCCGCAGGTGATCGCCGACACCGTGGCATCGCCGCTGGAGCAGGCGGTCAACGGCGTGGAAGGCATGATGTACATGCAGTCCCAGATGTCCACGGACGGGCGGATGGTGCTGACCATCTCGTTCGAGCAGCACATCGACCCCGACGTCGCGCAGATCCAGGTGCAGAACCGCGTCTCACGCGCGCTGCCCCGGTTGCCGCCCGAGGTCCAGCGCATCGGCGTGGTCACCGACAAGACCGCGCCCGATATTCTCATGGTGGTGCATATGCTCTCGCCGGGGGACCGCTACGACCCGCTGTACGTGTCCAACTACGCGATGCTCAACGTGCGCGACGAACTGGCGCGCCTGCCGGGCATCGCCAACGTGATCATCGGCGGTGAAGGCGAGTACGCAATGCGCGTCTGGCTCGACCCCGAGAAGGTCGCATCGCGGGGCATGACCGCCAGCGATGTGGTCGCCGCCATCCGCGAGCAGAACGTGCAGGTCGCAGCCGGCTCGATCGGCCAGCAGCCGAATGCGTCGGCCGCCTTCCAGGTCAGCGTCAATGCGCTGGGGCGCCTGACCACCGAAGAGCAGTTCGGCGACATCGTGATCAAGGCCGGCGCCAACGGCCAGGTGACCCGCCTGCGCGACGTCGCACGCCTGGAACTGGGCTCGGACAACTACACCATGCGCGGCCAGCTCGACGGCGAGAACGCGGTCGGCCTGCAAATCCTGATGACGCCCGGCTCCAATGCCCTGGACACGTCCAGCGCGGTGCGCGCGACGATGGAGCGGCTGCAGGCCAAGTTCCCCGAAGGCATCGAGTACAAGATCGCCTACGACCCCACAGTCTTCGTGCGCGCCTCGCTCCAGTCCGTCGCCGTCACGCTGCTGGAGGCCATCCTCCTGGTGGTGATCGTGGTGGTGCTGTTCCTGCAATCTTGGCGCGCGTCGATCATTCCACTGATCGCCGTGCCGGTCTCGCTGGTCGGCACGTTCGCGGTGATGCACATGTTCGGCTTCTCGCTGAACACGCTGTCGCTGTTTGGCCTCGTGCTCTCCATCGGCATCGTGGTGGATGACGCCATCGTGGTGGTGGAGAACGTGGAGCGCCACATGGCGCTGGGCGAATCGCCCAAGGATGCGGCGCGCAAGGCGATGGATGAAGTGACTGGCCCGATCCTGGCCATCACCTCGGTGCTGGCAGCGGTCTTCATCCCCTCGGCGTTCCTGTCGGGGCTGCAGGGCGAGTTCTATCGCCAGTTCGCGCTGACCATCGCGTTCTCGACCATCCTGTCGGCGATCAACTCGCTTACGCTGTCGCCAGCGCTGGCCGCCATCCTGCTCAAGCCGCACCACGGCGCGGCCAAGCCCGATCGTCTCACGCGCATCATCGACGGCGTGTTCGGCGGCTTCTTCCGCCGCTTCAACCGCTTCTTCGATCGCGCCTCGAATTCCTACGTCGGGGGCGTGCGCCGCGCGGTGCGCGGCAGCGCCATCGTGCTGCTGCTCTACGTCGGCTTCCTGGGCCTGACCTGGCTGGGCTTCCACAAGGTGCCTGCGGGCTTCGTGCCGGCCCAGGACAAGTACTATCTCGTGGGCATCGCCCAGCTTCCGACCGGCGCCTCGCTGGATCGCACCGAGGCGGTCGTCAAGGAGATGACCAAGATCGCACTGGCTGAGCCGGGCGTCGAGAGCGTGGTGGCCTTCCCGGGCCTGTCGGTCAATGGACCGGTGAACCAGCCGAACACCGCGCTGATGTTCGCCATGCTCAAGCCCTTCGATGAGCGCAAGGACCCGTCGCTGTCGGCCTTCGCCATCCAGGGCAAGCTCATGGGCAAGTTCAGCCAGATCCCGGACGGCTTCGTTGGCATCTTCCCGCCGCCGCCGGTGCCGGGCCTGGGTTCGATGGGCGGCTTCAAGCTGCAGATCGAGGACCGGGCGGGCCTGGGTCCCGAGGCGCTTGCGCAGGCACAGGGCCAGATCATGGGCAAGGCCATGCAGGCGCCCGAGCTGGCGAACATGCTCGCCAGCTTCCAGACCAATGCGCCGCAGTTGCAGGTGGACATCGACCGGGTGAAGGCCAAGTCGCAGGGCGTATCGCTGACCGAGGTGTTCGACACCCTGCAGGTCAACCTTGGCTCGCTCTACGTCAACGACTTCAACCGCTTCGGTCGCACCTACCGGGTCATGGCCCAGGCCGATGCGCAGTTCCGCATGCAGGCTGAGGACATAGGCATGCTCAAGGTGCGCAATGCAGCGGGCGACATGATCCCGCTGAGCGCGATCGCGACCATCGAGCGCAGTTCCGGCCCCGACCGGGTGATGCATTACAACGGCTTTCCCTCGGCCGACATCAGCGGCGGGCCAGCGCCGGGCTACTCGTCCGGCCAGGCCACCGCCGCGATTGAGAAGATCGTGAGCGAATCGCTGCCGGACGGTATGACCTACGAATGGACGGACCTGACTTTCCAGGAAAAACGGGTTGGCAACACGGCGATCTACATCTTCGCGCTGGCGGTGCTGCTCGCCTTCCTGTTCCTGGCGGCCCAGTACAACAGTTGGTCGCTGCCGTTCGCTGTGCTGCTGATTGCACCCATGGCGCTGCTCTCGGCGATCGCCGGCGTCTGGCTCTCTGGGGGCGACAACAACATCTTCACGCAGATCGGTTTCGTGGTGCTGGTCGGCCTGGCTGCCAAGAACGCGATCCTGATCGTGGAGTTCGCCCGCGCGAAGGAAAGCGAAGGGGCCGATCCGCTGGCAGCCGTGCTCGAAGCCGCGCGCTTGCGGCTGCGCCCGATCTTGATGACGTCGTTCGCCTTCATCGCTGGCGTGGTGCCGCTGGTGCTGGCCAGCGGTGCGGGCGCCGAGATGCGCCACGCCATGGGCATCGCGGTGTTCGCCGGCATGCTGGGCGTGACGGTATTCGGCCTGGTGCTGACGCCGGTGTTCTACGTTGTGGTGCGCAAGCTGGCGCTGCGCCGCGAAGCGCGCCATGCCCGTGGCGGCATGACCGACCAGCACGCATGACGGCCAGGAGGACATACGACATGAAAACATCTTTCGCATTCACACGACCCGCCAGGACGCTGGCGCCGCTCGCCCTCGCGGCGGCGCTGGCTGGCTGCTCCATGGCACCGAAGTATGACCGGCCCGCAGCGCCGATCGACACGGCCTATCCCTCGGGCGCGGCCTATGTGGAACTGGCGGCCGCGACGCCCGACGACGCGATCACGGCCGAGATCGGTTGGCGGGACTTCTTCCGCGACCCGCTGCTGCAGCAGTTGATCGGCATTTCGCTGGAGAACAACCGCGACATGCACAAAGCCGCGCTCAACGTGGAGGCGGCTCAGGCGCTGTACCGTATCCAGCGTGCCGAGATGCTGCCGAACCTGGGCGTTTCCGCCCGCGGCGCGTCAGAGCGCGTACCGGCCGACCTCAGTACCACGGGGCAAAGCGACGTGCTCCGGCGCTACGACGTGGCCGGGGTGACGGCCGCCTGGGAGCTGGACCTGTGGGGCCGCATCCGCAGCCTCAACGACCGGGCGCTGGCGTCCTACCTGGCCCTCGACGAGACCCGCATCGCCACGCAGATGAGCCTGGTGTCCGAGGTGGCCAGCGCCTACCTCACGCTGCGCGCCGACCAGGAACTGCTGCGCCTGACGAGCGACACCCTCGCCACACAGAAGCGCTCCTATGACCTGACCACCCAACTGGTGGAAGCGGGAAATTCCACGCAGCTCGACCTGCGCCGCGCGGAGATCGCGCTGCGCACCGCCGAGGCCAACCGCGCCGCCTACACGCGGCAGGCGGCCAAGGACCGCAACGCGCTGGTGCTGCTGCTGGGCCAGCCGCTGACGCCGGAGCTGTCCCGGCAGCTTGACGAGGCCGTGGCGCTGCCGGACGACATCGTGCCGACCGACCTGCCGAGCGGCCTGCCGTCCGAACTGCTCGCGCGTCGGCCGGACATCCGCGCCGCCGAGCAGATGCTGATCGGCGCCAACGCCAACATCGGCGCGGCGCGGGCCGCGTTCTTCCCGACGATTAGCCTCACGGGCTCGGCGGGCACGGCCAGCGCTTCGCTGGACGGCCTGTTCGATTCGGGCTCGCGGGCCTGGAGCTTCCTGCCGCAGATCACGCTGCCCATCTTCCGCGGCGGCGCGTTGCGAGCCAATCTGGACGTGGCACAGGTACAAAAGAGGATCGAAATCGCCAACTACGAGAAGTCTATCCAGGCGGCCTTTGCTGAGGTGGCTGACGGCTTGGCGGGCAAGCGCACGCTTGATGAGCAGATCCGCTCGGAGCAGCTCCTGGTAGCGGCTAGCCAGAAAGCCTACCAACTAGCCGAGCAACGCTTCCAGGAAGGCGTGGACGACAACCTCACCTTGCTCGATGCGCAACGCACACAGTACGGTGCGCAGCAGACCCTGGTGCGCACGCGCCTGACGCGGCTGAACAACCTCATCCACCTCTACAAGGCGCTGGGTGGCGGCTGGACTGAGCACACGGTGCAATCGGGCGCCACCGGGCAACCATCCGCCCGGTCGCCGGGATAAGGGCTATGCGCAACGGCGGCGTTCCCCATCGTTGCGCACGGAGAACCGGATGAGGATCGGTGAACTTGCGCGCTTGACGGGCACCCCCCCGGAGAACATTCGGTTCTACGAGCGGGAGGGCCTGTTGCAAGCCCCGGAGCGGTCACGCAACAACTATCGGCGCTATGGCCCGGCCCATGTCGAACGGCTTCACCTGATTCGCAACTACCGTGCCTCGGGAATCGGCCTGGATGACGTGCGCCGCCTACTGGGTTGGGCACATGAGGGGTTCCTGGAACCTGAGCTGCTAAGGCAGGCTGTCCAAGGCCATCTCGCCTGTGTTGAGGAACGCATGGAGCAACTGATCCAGGTGAAAGAGCACCTGCTCGCATTGGCCCTGCACGGTGCTGCTTCCGCCGGGGCTTCCGAGGATGGACCGGCTCGCGATGGTTCGTGAGCATCGCATGTCCATATAACTGAATATATATTCATGCGTGTAATATTTCCGGCCAGACAAACGAATAAGAAAGACGCCCATGACCGACCAGAGCATCACGCGCCGAAACATCGGCGTTCTCACCGCCGCGCAGGCGCTCGGCGGCGCCAGCGCGCCCATCGTGATGTCGCTGGGTGGGCTGGTCGGCCAGCAGCTTGCCAAGAATTCGGCCTGGATCACCTTGCCCGTGAGTCTGTTCGGCCTGGGTCTTGCCATCGGCACCTTGCCTGCCGCCTTCATCATGCGGCACCATGGCCGCCGCAACGGATACGTGGTGGGGGTCGGCTTCGGCGTGGCCTCGGGCCTGATCGCCGCGTTGGGCATCATGCTGGCCTCGTTCTGGATCTTCTGCGCCGGCACCTTCCTGGCGGGCTTCTACGGCGCGTATGTGCAGAGCTACCGCTTCGCAGCCGCCGA
>NZ_ANBZ01000085.1:0-309 GCF_000316965.1 Pseudomonas sp. 313 | reverse complement strand
AACCTTGCTAATACAGGGGGTACCGAGCCTGGCATGTACCTGCCAGTTCACTACATCGGCATGCGTCGGGGGCCAACCCTGAGGTGTGAAGCCCGATGGACAACGTCCTATCCCTCACGGGACACGCAGGTCTGGCAACAGCAGCGTGACGCTTCCGAATTGCACGGAGGCAAGGGGCTAGTGACCCAACCCGTATGGTTAACGCATGTGAATCATCGTTCGAACCCTCGTAAGCACTACTGGGCCTACGGCAATTTATGGGCCCTGGCCAAAATCGGCAAAGCAGATCGGCGCTCGCTGTCGAAAGAA
>NZ_ANBZ01000084.1:0-611 GCF_000316965.1 Pseudomonas sp. 313 | reverse complement strand
CCAATGTCATCAACTTTGGAAATTATCCATAAATATCATATAATTAGCGCTCAAATCAGTGCATGGGAGAAGCCCTTTTGACTACCTATACCGCATCGCTTGACACCGCCAGCCAAACCCTGGCTTGAAAATTGTACAAAAAATAACCAGCCCGCTCGATTGTCCCGCCTTCATCGCCGCCCACCGCCAGAATCCTCAAGACTTTACCCGCCGACGCCAGCTCACCTTCAAGAACCTCGTCCTGTTCCTGCTCAATCAGCCGCGCACGGCCCTGCAAACCGAACTCGATCAGTTCTATCGCGTACTCAATCAGGCGTCGACTGAGACGCAAATGGTCACTGCGCAGGCCTTCTGCAAAGCGCGCAAAAAGCTCAACCCCGAGGTATTTGAAAGTCTCAATCGCCTCCTGCAGCAACAAATTGACTGCTTCGGGCTGCGTCAGAAGTGGCGTGGGCTGAGGGTGCTCGCGGTGGATGGCTCGACCGTGCATTTACCCCTGGAGTCGACCATGGCGACCTTCTTTGGCAGTCACTCTGGCTTTCCCATGGCTCGCTTGTCCACACTCTACGAAGTCGCTGACGGTCAAACCTTGCATAGCCTGATCGTGCCCC
>NZ_ANBZ01000083.1:0-318 GCF_000316965.1 Pseudomonas sp. 313 | reverse complement strand
GGCAAGCACCCACACGAATTGCTTGATTCACTGATAGAAGAGCAATTGAGTTAGTTAGACTCAAGGTAAGACGATTGGGTCTGTAGCTCAGTTGGTTAGAGCGCACCCCTGATAAGGGTGAGGTCGGCAGTTCGAATCTGCCCAGACCCACCAATCGATGGGGCCATAGCTCAGCTGGGAGAGCGCCTGCCTTGCACGCAGGAGGTCAGGAGTTCGATCCTCCTTGGCTCCACCATCTCCACCTACCGCTAACGCGATTGCTTGAAAGCTCAGACATGAGCGTTTGATGCACCATCCGGTGTAGCCCAAACTCTGATG